>NZ_RZRX01000074.1:0-25024 GCF_003997405.1 Mesorhizobium sp. M2A.F.Ca.ET.042.01.1.1 | reverse complement strand
TCTCCGGCAAGTTCGCGAGCTCCGCCGAGGTGCTGGCGCCGATCGCCACCAGCCGGTCGACGGACGTTCCTTCCGGCGCCAGCACCTCGGCGGAGCTCGCGAACTTGCCGGAGAAATCGGCTACCGGAAACGCGCGAGCCAGCGCACCGGCGGGATCGCAGGCCTTCGCCGCCTCGCCGAGCCCGCCGCCGTCGGCAGCGAACACGAAGACGCTGCCCTTTTTCGGCACGGCGAATTTGGCGAAAGAAATGGATGGTCTCAACGTCATCAGGTCCTGCTTTCGGGGGTGGCCGTAAGGTGTCGGCAAAGGTAAATCTTGGCCAGCAAGGGGTTTGGCTGGCGTGCGCGACATTTGGTCGTTTTCAGCCATTTGGCAAGACTTTGGCCGAAATCGCTGCCTATATCAGCGCCACCATAGACAAAGGATTCGCCTCGGCACGACCTTAGCTTGCTGCCGCAACCTGCTGTTAACCATCGATGTTTTGCATTTCTTATCCATTGGCGCGGAGACTCCGCCGCGCCGGGGCATGTGGCGTGGGGCGACAAACCGGAGCGAGCCGCCTATGACGCAGTTGTGCGGGCGACGCCGGATCACTACCTTGTCGGCGGGCATGATGCCGTTCGGCAAAATCGAGAAAAGCCTTCATGAAGGTCGTTGAACGCTACATCATGCGCCGCGCGCTGACGATGTTCCTCGCCGCGCTGGTCTGGACGCTGGCGATCGTGTGGACGACGCAGGTGCTGGCCAAGATCGACCTGGTCACCGACAACGGCCAGTCGGCGCTGACCTTTTTCGAGGTCGCTGCACTGATCATTCCCTCGATCATCCCGATCGTGGTGCCGTTCGCCCTGGTGGTGGCGGTGGCGCAGACGCTGAGCGCCATGAACACCGATTCGGAGCTCGCCGTGCTCAGCGCCGCGGGCGCCTCGCGCTGGACCATCGCGCGGCCGATCCTGCTGCTCGCAATCGCGGCTTGCGCCTTTTCCTTCATAGTCGACAACGCCATCGACCCCTATGCCAGGCAGAAGAACCGCCAGCTGGTGGCGGCTTCGCGCGCCGACCTCGTGTCGCTGATCATCCAGGAAGGCACGTTCCGCAAGATCGACGAGGGCCTTTACCTGCAGGTCGGCGAGCGGCTTCCCGGCAACCGGCTGGGCGGCATCTTCGTCGCCGATTCACGCGAGGAAGGCGCCAGCCTCACCTATTATGCCAAGACCGGCAGCATCGTCGAAAAAGGCGACGAGAAGGTACTGATGATGAATGACGGCGTCATCAACCGCAAATCGGTCACCGGCGACCTCTCGGTCATCCGCTTCACCTCTTACGCCTTCGACATGTCCGCCTTCCTGTCGGCAACGAACGACATCACGCTTTTGCCCAAGGACCGCACGACGGCGTATCTGCTCAACCCCGATCCCAACGACAAGATGTTCCAGCGCGAACCGGGCAGCTACCGCGCAGAGCTCAACCAGCGCTTCGCCGAGTGGTCCTATTCGCTGGTGTTCGCGCTGATCGCGCTGGCCGTCGCGGGCGATGCGCGCTCGCATCGCGAAGCACGCATCAACCCGTTGATCACGGCGATCGCGATAGCGCTTTTCGTGCGATGGCTGGGCTTCTTCGCCGCCGGCAAGGCCGACAGGGTCTCGTACTACATCTACCTGCTCTACGGCATACCGCTGATTGCGTCCGCGGTTTCGATCTGGTTCATTGTCTCGTCCCGCACAATGGAATTGCCGGTCAGTTGGGCGGACTGGCTGACCAACCTCGCCAAGCGCGCCAGCGACAACTGGACGGCATTCAAGCTGTGGCTTGCGCGGCGCACTTCCGGCCAGGGAGCCTGACCATGGGCTGGACGCTGGGCCGCTATTTCTTCTTCCGCTACGTCTCGATCACCTTCTGGTTCTTCCTGGGCCTGCTGGCGCTGGTGTTCCTGATAGATTTCACCGAGCTCTCCGGCCGCACGACCGGGCTGCCGGGGTTCACTTATGGCACGGCCTTCGCCATTTCGGCGCTCAGGATGCCGATGATCATGCTGCAGACGGTGCCGTTCGTCGGACTGTTCTCGGCAATGGCGACGCTTGTGTCGCTCAACCGCCGCTACGAGTTGGTGATCGCGCGCTCGGCCGGCGTTTCGGCCTGGCAGTTCCTGTTTCCGTGCTGCGTCGGCGCGCTGATGTTCGGCGTGCTGTCGGTGGCCGTGATGAACCCCATCGCCGCGCATGGCTTTTCCTGGTCCGAGCAGATGGAGAACGATCTGCGGGCCGGCAAATCGAATGCCGTCACCACCAATGTCACGCCTTGGCTCAGGCAGAAGACCGAATCAGGCGACACCATCATCGGCGCCCGCGCCATCCTCAATCAGGGGCTGGAGATGGCGGACGCGGTGTTCTTCATCCTCGACCCGCAGGGCAACATCGCCGAGCGAAAGGACGCAGCCAAAGCCTTCCTGCGCGACGGTTACTGGGAATTGCAGGACGTCAAGGTCTTCAAGGCGGGCAACATCCGGGCGCTGGCAACCGACAAGGTGCCGACCAACCTCAAGCCGGAATTCGTTCAGGAGCGCCTGGCGCGCCCGGAAACCATCCCTTTCTACGAGCTGCCGCGCAAGATCGAGGTTGCCCGTTCCTTCGGGCTCAAGGCAAATGCCTTCGCCATGCAATTTGATTCGCTGGTGGCGTTGCCGTTCCTTCTCGTCGCCATGACGCTGATTGCTGCAACGGTTTCAATGCGATTTGCGCGAATGGGGCAGTCGGCAACGATGATTCTGGGTGGCGTCGTGGCCGGCTTTCTGCTTTATGTCGTTTCGGTACTGGTCAAGGCATTCGGTGTGGCCGGATTCGTTCCTACGGTGGTGGCTGCATGGGTTCCGGTCGTCGTGGCTATGTTCTTTGGGGTGACGTTTCTGCTATACAAGGAAGACGGCTAGTGAGGGAGGCGGTTTTGCGCAGCCATAGGCAGGCCGGTTTGGCACGCCTTTATGGGGCGACCGCTTTGGCATGTCTGTTCGCTTGTGCGGTGCCGATGGCACCCGCGCAGGCGCAGACCATCGCTGCCAAGCCCGTCCCGTCCGGCACGCAGATGCTGCTGGCCGCCGATACGCTTGTCTATGACAACGACCAGCATACGGTGACGGCCGTCGGCGGCGTGCAGATCGACTATGGCGGCAACAAGCTGGTCGCCCAGCGCGTGGTGTACAACCGCGACACCAAGCGCCTCGTCGCCAGCGGCGCCGTCGAGCTCATCAACAGCGACGGCACCAAGATCAATTCCGACCATATCGACATCACCGACGACTTCGCCGACGGGTTCACCAACGCGTTGCGCGTCGAGACGATCGACAAGGCCTATTTCGCCGCCGAGAGCGGCGAGCGCATGGGCGGCGTGCTGACCACCTTCCACAATGGCGTCTACACCGCCTGCGAGCCTTGCGAGGACAAGCCGGACAAAGCGCCGACCTGGCGCGTAAAGGCGCGCAAGATCATCTGGAACGGCGAGAAGAAGACGGTCCGCTTCGAGAATTCGAATTTCGAATTCTTCGGCTTCCCGCTTGCCTATCTGCCGGCCTTCGAGATCGCCGACCCGACGGTGAAGCGCAAGAGCGGCTTCCTGATCCCCGGCATCGTCTACAACAACCATCTCGGCGTCGGCGTCAAAGTCCCCTATTATTTCGCGCTGTCCCCGACCTATGACCTGACCGTCACCGGCAGCGGCTATACCAAGCAGGGCTTCCTCGGCGAGGCCGAGTGGCGCCAGCGCTTCAACAACGGCCAGTACACGCTGAAGATCGCCGGCATCAACCAGCAGGATCCCGACGCCTTTATCGGCACCGGCAATCGCCCCACCGTCGATTCAGGCGAGCCCGGCGA
The DNA here is from genome assembly GCF_003997405.1 of Mesorhizobium sp. M2A.F.Ca.ET.042.01.1.1. NCBI lineage: Bacteria > Pseudomonadati > Pseudomonadota > Alphaproteobacteria > Hyphomicrobiales > Phyllobacteriaceae > Mesorhizobium > Mesorhizobium sp. M2A.F.Ca.ET.042.01.1.1. The sequence goes on along the minus strand of NZ_RZRX01000074.1, from coordinate 21,157 downwards.
TCCGAACAAGTTCCGCGGCATGATGGGCACCACGGGCCAGTTCGCGATCAACGAGCGTTGGGACTTCGGCTGGGATGTGCTGCTGCAGACCGACAAGAATTTCTCGCGCACCTACAACATCGACGGCTACAGCGACCTCGTCCATCAGTCGTCGATCTATCTGACGGGCTTGAGCGACCGCAACTACTTCGACGTCCGCGTCATGCGCTTCGAGGTGCAGGAAGACACGCTCTCCAGCGATCCCACGTCGCGCTCCGCTAAGCAGCCCTGGGTGCTGCCGTCGCTCGACTATGCGTATATCCCCGACACGTCGGTCGCCGGCGGCCAGCTGTCGTTCAATGTGAACACGCGCGTGATCAGCCGCAACCGGCTGGACGCCGTGCTCGCCAATCCGAGCGACGACACTTCCATCAACAACGTGCGCGGCATCGAAGGCGAATCGAGCCGGGTCACCGCCGAGGCCGAATGGAAGCGCACCTTCACCACCGACGGCGGTCTGCAGTTGACTCCGCTGCTCGCCTTCCGCGGCGACGCCGGCTATGTCAACGCCAATCAGGCTTCGCTCGATGCCGTCAACCAGATGGGCACGAATCTCGGCCAAGACGTCGACATGCGCTCATCGCTTGCCCGCTACATGGCGACCCTCGGCCTCGAGGCGCGGTGGCCGCTGCTGTTCTCGATGCCCAGCTCCAGCCATGTCCTGGAGCCGACCGCGCAGGTCTTTGTGCGTCCGAACGAGCAGTATGTCGGCGGACTGGCCGTTCCGAACGAAGACGCGCAGAGCTTCGTCTTCGACGCCACGACGCTGTTCGAGCGCGATAAATTCTCCGGCTATGACCGGATCGAAGGCGGCACACGCGCGAATGTCGGCTTCCGCTATTCTGGCGCCTATGACAATGGCTGGGCCACGAATGCCATCTTCGGCCAGTCCTACCAGCTCGCGGGCGAGAACTCCTTCTCCGCGCCCGATCTGGTCAATGCCGGAGCCGAGTCCGGCCTGGACAAACGGACCTCGGACTATGTCGGCCTCGTCGGCTTCAACAGCCCGAGCGGGTTTTCCGGCTCGGTGAGCGGGCGTTTCGACGAGCAGACATTCGAGGTCAGGCGCGCCGAAGTGAAGGCCGCCTATTCCAGCCTGCCGATATCGCTCAGCGCCAAATATGCCTTCATCGAGGCGCAGCCGCTCTATGGCTTCACCACCGACCGCCATGAAGTCACGCTCGGCGCCTCGACGCATCTGGCGCAGAACTGGCGGCTGTTCGGCACCGGCACCTACGACCTCCAGAGCAACGTGCTGGTCAAGGACGGGGTCGGGTTCGCCTACAACGATTCCTGCTTCACCTACATCATGACCTATTCGCAGACACGCGATACCGTAACCAAGGAAGTGTCGCAGAATATCGGCTTCAACCTGTCGTTCCGCACACTGGGCGATTTCGGCTCGTCGACGAGCGCGATCGATACCATCCAGTAAACGAAGGCCTGCGCGTGGCCCTGTGAGCCGCGCGCCGATGATGCTTGGTCTTGATTTGGAGCGTGAACCCCCGAAAATGCGGTGATTCTCGGGGCCATGCGCTGGCGACATCGTTTCGCCGCATAGGACAGGCATGGGGTCGGTTGCAGCGCGCAGGCGTTCGGAGGACGCGCGGCGCTGTCGTGCCGACAAATTGGGGCGGGGAAATTGGAAGGTAAGATGAGGAAATACCTGTTTTCGGCAGGATTGGCGCTTCTGGTGGCGGCGAGCTCGGTTTCGGTCACGGCTGTTGTACAGCCGGCTTTCGCCGCGGAGATCAAATATGTCGTCAACGGCATACCGATCACCACCGGCGACATCGCGCACCGCGCCGCGTTCTTCAAGCTTCAGCACAAGAAAGGCGATGCCAAGGAGGAGATGATCGACCAGACGCTGCGGCTGGCCGAAGCCAAGCGGCTCGGCATCCACATCACCGATGAGCAGGTCGACGCCGCCTACCAGCGCTTCGCCTCGGGCAACAAGATGCCGTTGGCCAAGCTCGACGCGATCATGAGCCAGTCGGGCGTCACCAAGGAACACTTCAAGGAATTCATCCGCGCCCAGATGGCCTGGAACCAGGCGCTCAGCGCGCGCTACCGCTCCGGCGAGGGCGGCTCGGTGACCGAGCAGGACGCCGTGCGGCGCATGCTCGACAAGGGCGGCGCCAAGCCGACGGCGACGGAGTACATGCTGCAGCAGGTGATCTTCGTGGTTCCGGCATCGGAGCGCGCCGCCACGCTCGCCAAGCGCAAGCGCGAGGCCGACGCCATGCGCGCCCGCTTCAGCGACTGCAACACCACGCGCCAATTCGCCAAGGGTCTGCTCGACGTCACCGTGCGCGATCTCGGCCGGGTGCTGGCGCCGCAATTGCCGACCGACTGGGCCGAGCAGATCAAGGCCACCAAGGTCGGCGGCGCGACGCCGACGCGCGAGACCGAGCGCGGCGTCGAATTCATCGGCATCTGCTCCTCGCGCGAGGTCTCCGACGACAAGGCCGCGCAGATGGTGTTCCAGGCCGAGGGCAGCAACGACAAGGACGCCGACGAGCTCAGCAAGAAATATGTCGCCGAGCTGCGGCAGAAGGCCAAGATCGTCGAACGCTAGAGCGTTTCACCGTTTCACGGAAACGGCGAACCGCTCTATCTCATTGTTTCAACGCAATCCCGGGGCGGAAAACCGCTCACACTTTTCCTGGAATTGCCCTTAGAGCCGGAGACATCAGGTCGGATCGGCCTGAATCCGTCTCCCAAATTCGAGAAATGGAGCATGATGTCGTCCGAAAACCGCAGCATATTTTTCGGCGTCATGCTCTGAGCGACAAGCATGCGATACCGCAGTCAGCCCACCCAATGAGCCCGCGCAAGACCGATGCGCCGCTGGCGCTCAGTGTCGGCGACCCTTCGGGCATCGGACCCGAGATCGCCATCGCCGCCTGGCAGGCGGGCGACAGCGCCGGGGTGCCGCCCTTCTATCTGCTGGCCGACCCGGCCCTGATCAAAGCCCGCGCCCGCCTTGTCGGCGCAAATGTGACGGTTGCCGAGACCTTGCCCGGACAGGCCGCGCATCATTTTGCCCGTGTGCTCCCCGTCGTGCCGCTCCATGCCCGTCATGTCGACAGCCCGGGAGAGCCGGATCCGACCAATGCCGCCGGCACCATCGAGGCGATCGACCGGGCCGTCGCCGACTGTCTCGCCGGCAGCGCCGCCGCGGTGGTCACCTGTCCGATCGCCAAGAAGCCGCTTTACGATGCGGGGTTCGGCTTTCCCGGCCACACCGAATATCTGGCGCATCTGGCCTCGCGCCACACCGGCAAGGAGGTCACGCCGGTGATGCTGCTGGCCGGACCCGATCTGCGCACCGTTCCGGTGACCATCCATATCCCCCTGGCCGAAGTGCCGAAAGTGCTCACCACGGAGCTGATCGTCGCCATCGCGCGCATCACCGCCGCCGATCTCAAGAGCCGCTTCGGCATCGCGCGGCCGAGGCTTGCGATCGCCGGGCTCAACCCGCATGCCGGGGAAGCCGGCGCCATGGGCCAGGAGGATGCCGCAATCGTCGCCCCGGCTGTCGAGACGCTGAAGGCGGAAGGCATCGATGCGGTTGGGCCGCTGCCGGCCGACACGATGTTTCATCCACGCGCGCGCGCCACCTATGATGCGGCGCTGTGCATGTATCACGACCAGGCGCTGATCCCGGCCAAGACCTTGGCCTTCGACGAGGCGGTCAACGTGACGCTGGGCCTGCCCTTCATCCGCACCTCGCCGGATCACGGCACCGCCTTCGATATCGCCGGCAGGGGCATTGCCCGCGCCGACAGCCTAATCGCGGCGCTCAGGCTGGCGCGCCGGCTGGCCGACAGCGGGCAGCGGGCCGCAGCCGCGTGAGGACGCCTTGAACGAGCGCACGACGATCGACGGGTTGCCGCCGTTGCGCGCGGTGATCGAGCGGCATGGGCTGCAGGCCAAGAAGGCGCTCGGGCAGAATTTCCTGCTCGACCTCAACCTGACAAGCAAGATCGCGCGCGCCGCGGGCGATCTCGGCGAGGCCACCGTGATCGAGGTCGGCCCCGGCCCGGGCGGGCTGACGCGGGCGCTGCTGTTCAACGGCGCGCGGCGTGTGATCGCCATCGAGCGCGACGAGCGCTGCCTCGAAGCGCTGGCCGAGGTTTCCAGCCACTATCCCGGTCGCCTGGAGGTCATTCCCGGCGATGCGCTGAAAACGGATTTCGCCGCGCTTGCCGGCACGGCGAATGGCGGGTCGGTGAAGATCGCCGCCAACCTGCCCTACAATATCGGCACCGAGCTTCTGATCCGCTGGCTGACGGTCAACGACTGGCCGCCCTTCTACCAGTCGATGACGCTGATGTTCCAGCGCGAGGTGGCGGAGCGCATCACGGCGGGTCCGGGCAGCGACGCCTATGGTCGGCTCGGCGTGCTGGCGGGCTGGCGTACCGAGGCGAGGATCGCCTTCGACGTGCCGCCGCAGGCTTTCACGCCGCCGCCCAAGGTCACCTCCTCCGTCGTGCATCTGGTGCCGCGCCCGTCCCCCCTGCCCGTCGACGGCAAGAAGCTTGGCCGTGTCACCGAGGCGGCCTTCGGCCAGCGCCGCAAGATGCTCAGGCAAAGCGTGAAAAGCCTGGGCGGCGAGGCTTTGCTGACACGAGCCGGCATCGACCCGACGCGGCGGGCGGAAACGCTGAGCGTGGAAGAGTTTGTCCGGCTGACGAACGCTGTCTGATTGCCGACGCCACCCCTGGAACCCACAAAACCGCGCCATAGATAGGCGGGCGAAACCGCCTGGAGCCTGCAATGCCTGCCTATATAATTTCCGACGTTACGATCCGCGACCGGGAAGCGTTCGAAGCCTATCGAACCCGCGCCGCAGCCTCCATCGCCGCGCATGGCGGCCGCTATCTGGTCCGGGGCGGCGATGTGGAAACGCTGGAGGGCAATTGGCAGCCCGGACCGCTGATCGTCGTTGCATTTCCAGACATCGAGACCGCGCGGCGCTGGTACCGCTCCGATGAATACGCGGCCGCACTCGAGGTTCGCGATGCAGCGCTGAGCCGCAACCTCATCCTGGTCGAGGGGATTGGCTCGTGACGCCGTCAGCTGCCCACGATCAAGCGAAGATGCTCTTTTGCCGCGAGACGGGCTGCAGCGGTGACAAATAAAGGTCGTCTGGATCGCCTTTGCTTTTGTAAGCCACCAACAGGCCGGCGCTGCCCCTCATCCGGCCCTTCGGGCCACCTTCTCCCCGTAAAACGGGGAGAAGGAAAGGCTGCCTACTCCGTCTTCTCGTCCAACAATCCCGAGATGAAGTCGAACAGGCCAGGCCGCCTGTCGCGCCGAAGCCGCTCCGCCGCAACGATGGCTCGGACCTCGGCGAAGGCGCGGTCGAGATCGTCGTTGACGATGACGAAGTCGTATTCCTTCCAATGCTCGATCTCCAGGCGAGCGTTCTTCAGCCTGGTCTCGATGACGGATTCCTGGTCCTCGGCGCGGCGCTTCAGGCGCGCCTTCAATTCCTTCATCGACGGCGGCAGGATGAAGATCGAGACGATATCGGCGCGCATCTTCTCCTTGAGCTGCTGGGCCCCCTGCCAGTCGATGTCGAACAGCATGTCGCGGCCTTCGGCCAGCGCGATTTCCGCCGGCTCGCGCGGCGTCGCATAGCAATTGCCGTGCACCTCGGCCCATTCGAGCAGCGCGTCGGAATCGCGCAGCCGCTCGAAGTCGCGCATGGAGCGGAAATGATAATGGACGCCTTCGATCTCCGAACCGCGGCGCGGCCTCGTGGTGACGGATACCGAAAGCTCGAGGCTTGGATCGCTCTCCAGAAGGTTGCGCGCGATCGTCGACTTGCCGGCGCCCGACGGCGACGACAGCACCAGCATCAATCCGCGGCGGCGGATGCGGGACCCCAGATCCCTGGCAGCCGTCGGTTCCTTGGCAACCATTCCCGTCACTCCAGGTTCTGGACCTGTTCGCGAAACTGGTCGACCACCGCCTTGAGCTCCAGCCCGATCGCGGTGACTGCGGCGGCGTTCGACTTGGAGCACAAGGTATTCGATTCGCGATTGAATTCCTGCGCCAGAAAATCGAGCTTGCGGCCAATGGCGCCGCCGCCTTTGAGCAGCGTCCGCGCCGAAGCGACATGCGTCTTCAGCCGGTCGATCTCCTCGCGGATGTCGGCCTTGGTGGCGAGGAAGGCCGCCTCCTGATGCAGCCGGACGGCATCGAGATTGGCCGAGGCATCCATCAACAGGCGAACCTGCTCCGTGATGCGCTCGCGGATTGCCGCCGGCTCCCGCGACGGATCGGCTTCGGCCTTGAGCGTCAACGCCTCGATGGCGTCGATATGGCCGGAAAGCAGCGCGCCAAGTGCCGCGCCCTCGCCTTGCCGCGCCTGTTCCAGCCCGGCGAGCGCTGCCTCGAGCGCCGACAGGATCGCCGCATCAAGCGCGGCGCGTTCCTCCTCGGTCTCCATCGCCTCGGGAATGTCGAGCACGCCGCGCAGCGAGAGCAGGCCGTCGGCGGTGGCGGGCTCGGTGCCGAACTGCTCCTGCAAGCGCTTCGCCAGTCCCGCCAGATCCTTGAGGAACGCCTCGTTGACGACCGGCTGGGCTTGCCTGGCGGCAGCGCGGCCGACGGTCAATGTCGCCTGGAAATTGCCGCGCGCAAAACGCTTCTGAACGGTCTGCCGTACGGCGGTCTCCAGCCGGTCGAAACCCTGCGGCAACCTCAGCCGAACCTCGGCGCTCTTGCCGTTCACCGATTTCACCTCCCAGGCGATCGACGTGCCCTCGCTTTCGGCGGCGGACCGCGCGAAACCGGTCATGCTTTGCAGGTTCATTGTGCCTGTCATCCCCTGTCGCAGGCCAGCGCACGCGGCCCGGCGCTACACGCCCTAGAGCGTTTCACCGTTTCACGGAAACGGTGAACCACTCTATCTCTTTGTTTTTACGCAATTCCGGACGGAAAACCGCTCACACTTTTCCTGGAATTGCTCTAAAAATCGCCGAACGATCGGCCGGCGCCCCCTCAAAACATGAATATGGCGTCGCGTCAAAGGACGCGTGCGGCATGTTTATTGAGCCCCGTCGCCGCCCGCGTCCCCGTTTTCGCCGCTGTCGCCATTGTCGCCGGCGTCGCCGCCGTCGGGAGCTGCCGGGGCCGTCGTCTGGCCGGAAGCCTTCGCGGCGGCGTCCGCCTGCTTCTTCTGCAGCGTCCGATAGCGCGCGACATTCTGGTTGTGCTCTTCCAGCGTCGTGGCAAAGACGTGGCCGCCATTGCCGTCGGCGACGAAGTAGAGATCGTCGGTCTTCGACGGATTGGCAACCGCTTCGAGCGCCGCGCGGCCCGGGTTGGCGATCGGCGTCGGCGGCAGGCCCTTGACCAGATAGGTGTTGTAGGGCGTCTGCTTGTCGAGGTCGGACTGATAGATCGGCCGGTCGGCGGGTTTGCCCTTGCCGCCGAACAGGCCGTAGATGATGGTCGGGTCGGATTGCAGCCGCATGCCCTTGGCCAGCCGGTTGAGGAAGACGGCGGCAACGCGCGAGCGTTCGTCGCTCCGGCCCGTTTCCTTCTCCACGATCGAGGCCAGCGTGACGAAATCATCGATGTTGGCGATCGGCAGGTTGGGCGCGCGATGCGACCAGACATCCTCGACCAGCTTCTTCTGATCGGCGACAAGCTTGTCGATCATCTGCTGGCGGGTCGCCCCGCGGGTGAAGCGCAGCGTGTCGGTGGCGATGCTGCCCTCGGGCGGCAAGGTCGCCGGCATGTCGCCGGTGAGCGCCTCCTGATCGGCCACGCGCTGCAGCGCCTGCTCGACCGTCAGCCCCTCGGGAATGGTGAGCGAGTACATCACCGACTTGCCGCTCTTGAAGAGCTCCATGATGTCGCGCATCGAGGCGCGCGGCTTGATGGCGTATTCACCGGCCTTCAGCGCCGATTCATTGCCGGTGGCGCGCACGCCGAGCCGGAAGATGCGAGCATCGCTGATCAGGCTGCGGCGTTCCAGCTGATCGGCGATCTCCTGCACGCCGGTGTTGGGCTTGATCATGAAGGTGTCGCCATTGGCGGACGGGCCGGGCTCGACAAATGCCTGCATGCCGAAATAGAGCGCGGCCCCCGAGGCGAGCACGAGAAGGATCGCCACGGACAGGAAGAAATTCAGGAACACCACGACCTGGCTGCGCGAGGCGCGCGAGCGCTTGGACGGCGGCGGTGTGCCGGCTTCCGGGCGCAGCGCCTCGGCCGCGGTCTTCGGCACGATCGGCCCCTTTGCGCCTTGCCGCCCGAATTCCCCGTCGCTCGGATTAGTGTTCATGACGCCCTGCCGTCTGATCTTGCAACGAATCCCCCGGCGCAAGGCTAGGGGCGAATTTGGCAAAAATGACGGCAGTTGGCGGACTGCCGATTAGCTGTCTGTCTCGGAGCAATGCCGGACGGAACCGTGCACTCCGCCCGTGGCCGCTCCGGTTGCTACTCAGCCGTTGTAACGCTGGAACACGAGCGAGGCGTTGGTGCCGCCGAAACCGAAGGAATTCGACAGCGCGACGTCGATCTGGCGCTGGCGCGGCTTGTTCGGCACGAGATCGATCGCCGTCTCGCGTTCCGGATTGTCGAGATTGATGGTGGCGGGAGCGATGTTGTCGCGGATGGCAAGGATCGAGAAGATCGCTTCCGCGGCGCCCGCGGCGCCCAGCAGATGGCCGACCGACGACTTGGTCGACGACATCGAGATCTTCGAGGCGGCATTGCCGACCAGGCGCTCGACCGCGCCAAGCTCGATCGTGTCGGCCATGGTCGAAGTGCCGTGGGCGTTGATGTAATCGACATCGGCCGGGGAAAGCTTCGCCCTGTTCAGCGCAGCCGTCATGCAGCGGAAGGCGCCGTCGCCGTCCTCGGCCGGGGCGGTGATGTGGTAGGCGTCGCCGGTCAGGCCGTAGCCGGTGACTTCGGCGTAGATCTTGGCGCCGCGCGCCTTGGCGTGCTCGAGCTCTTCCAGCACGACGACGCCGGCGCCCTCGCCCATGACGAAGCCGTCACGGTCGCGGTCATAGGGACGCGAGGCGGTCTCCGGCGCGTCGTTGCGCTCGGTGGAGAGCGCGCGGCAGGCGGCGAAGCCCGCGATCGACAGCCGGGTGACCGGCGCCTCGGCACCGCCCGCCACCATGACGTCGGCATCGCCCCACATGATCAGCCGGGCCGCGTCGCCGATGGCGTGCGCGCCGGTGGAGCAGGCGGTGACGACCGCGTGGTTCGGGCCTTTCAGGCCGTGACGGATGGAGACCTGGCCAGAGACCAGGTTGATGATCTGCCCGGGGATGAAGAACGGGCTGATGCGGCGCGGGCCGCGATCCTTGAGGATCATCGCGTTTTCGGCGATGCCGTCGATGCCGCCAATGCCTGAGCCGATCAGCACGCCGGTGGCGCACTGGTCCTCATGCGTCTCAGGCTTCCAGCCGGAATCGGCCAGCGCCTCGTCGGCGGCCGCGATGCCGTAAAGGATGAAGTCGCCGATCTTGCGCAGTTCCTTCGGCTCGAGCACGGCCTCCGGATTGAAGGTGCCATTCGAGCCGTCGCCGCGCGGGATGATGTGGGCGATCTTGCAGGCAAGATCGTCCACCTCGAACTCGGTGACGCGGCGGCAGGCGCTGCGGCCGGAAAGCAATTCCCGCCAGCTGTGCTCGACGCCCATGCCAAACGGCGAAAGCAGGCCAAGGCCCGTGACGACGACACGCCTCATCGCAGGTCCTCCCCGATTATGCCTGCGAAAGAACTCAGGCCGAGGCCTTGTCGATGTACTTCACGGCGTCGCCGACGGTGAGGATGGTCTCGGCGGCATCGTCAGGAATCTCGACGCCGAACTCTTCTTCGAACGCCATGACGAGTTCGACCGTGTCGAGGCTGTCCGCGCCCAGGTCGTCGATGAAGCTCGCCTGCTCCGTCACCTTGTCGGCATCGACGCCGAGATGCTCGATGACGATCTTCTTGACGCGCTCTGCGGTGTCACTCATTTGGGCAATCCTCGTCTTATGTTTGTCGATCTTCGTTAGCGGGCGGAATGCCGCTAATCAAGCTGAAAGATGGTCTTGCGGACAACGCAACGCCACAGGACCGGTTTTTGCCCGAACCGCCGGGTTGCGGGCCGCATTACACGAAAAATGCCGGGCGTCCAAGCCGAAATGGCTGTTTTCACAGGCCTGCCCGACCTGGCCGGTCAGATCATCGCCATGCCGCCATTCACGTGAATGGTCTGGCCGGTGACGTAAGCCGCCTCATTGGAAGCGAGGTAGGCAACCGCGGACGCGACCTCGGCGCTGGTGCCCATGCGCCTTGTCGGGATCGCGGCCATGATCGTCTCTTTCTGCTTGTCGTTGAGCTTGTCGGTCATGGCCGATTCGATGAAGCCCGGGGCGACGCAGTTGACGGTGATGTTGCGGGTGGCGATCTCCTGCGCCAGCGACTTGGAAAAGCCGATCATGCCGGCCTTGGAGGCGCAATAATTGGTCTGGCCGGGATTGCCGGTGACGCCGACCACCGAGGTGACGTTGATGATGCGGCCATGGCGGCGGCGCATCATCGGATGGGTCAACTCGCGGGTGAGCCGGAACACGGCGGTGAGGTTGACCTCGATCACGCTGTCCCAGTCGGCATCCGACATGCGCACGAACAGGCCGTCCTTGGTGATGCCGGCATTGTTGACCAGGATATCGACGCCTTCGAGATCCGCTTCCGCCTTCTGTCCGAGCGCCTTCACCGCGTCGCGGTCGGTCAAGTCGGCTGGGAACAGCTTTACGCGGTCGCCGAGCTCGCCTGCCAACGCTTCCAGCTTCTCCACGCGCGTGCCGTGCAGGCCGACGATGGCGCCCTGGCTGTGCAGCACCCTGGCGATCGCCTCGCCGATGCCTCCCGATGCGCCGGTGACGAGCGCCTTGCGGCCGGTCAGTTCGAACATTTTTCTCTCCTCATCTCAGAGGGGCACCCTTGGCACAGGTGCCGTCAAATCGCCAGCCTGTCAGGCCAGCGCCGCCAGCGCCGCCTCGACGTCGGCCGCCGTGCCGATGGCGCCGGTGGCGATGTCGCGGTTGATGCGGCGCGCCAGGCCCGACAGCACCTTGCCGGCGCCGACCTCGTAAAGCGTGGCGACACCATTGGCGCCGAACCATTCCACCGTCTCGCGCCAGCGCACGCGGCCGGTCACCTGCTGGACCAGCCGGCGGGCGATCTCGTCCGGGTCGCTGGTCGGCGTCACCGTCACGTTCGAGACGACCGGGACCACCGGCGCCTCCTTTTCCACGCCCGCCAGCGCCTCGCGCATGATGTCGGCCGCCGGAGCCATCAGCGCCGAGTGGAAGGGGGCCGAAACCTGCAGCATCAGCGCCCGCTTGGCGCCCTTGTCGATGCAAAGCTTCGCCGCCAGTTCGACCGCCGCCTTGGCGCCGGAAATCACCAGCTGGCCGCCGCCATTGTCGTTGGCAACCTGGCAGACGGAGCTTTTGGCCGCTTCCGCGCAGGCCGCTTCGACGTCGGCCTGATCGAGGCCGATGATGGCCGCCATGCCGCCCTCGCCGGCCGGCACCGCCGCCTGCATGGCGTTGCCGCGGGCCCTGAGCAGCCGTGCCGCATCGCCGACCGAAACGAAGCCGGCCGCGGCAAGCGCGGAATATTCGCCCAGCGAATGGCCGGCCACATAGGCCACCTTGTCCTTCAGGGAGAAGCCGCGCGCTTCGAGCGCCCGCATCGCCGCCAGCGACACCGCCATCAGCGCCGGCTGCGCGTTGGCGGTCAGCGTCAGCGTCTCTTCCGGGCCTTCCCAGATCAGTTTCGACAGGTTTTCGCCGAGCGCAGCGTCCACTTCCTCGAAGACGCGGCGCGCTTCCGGGAATTGATCGGCGAGGTCCTTGCCCATGCCGACGGCCTGGCTGCCCTGTCCCGGAAAGGTGAATGCGACGGCCATTTTAGTCTCTCCAGAGGCTGGTTTTTCCCTGCCTCTGGCGCAAGGCGGACGGCCAAGTCAAGCCCGCGGGCATGCCTTTAACCGTCATTTTGGCCGGAAAACCCGGCTGACTCCCTGTTCCAAAAGGCTTTTTGGCGATCACACCTGATGAAAACCGCTCACGTTTGGTTTGCTGGCTCTTCTTATTTCCGCCACAGGCGCTAGCTTTGCGTGACACTTTGATGACAGAGCCGTGACGCGCGTGGAAGGCGTGTTCCAAGGGCCCGGGGGAGTTCAGTGGCAAGGATCAGGAAAGGCGCGGCCAAGCCCGTGCCGCAATTTTTGGAAGACGATCCGTCCACCGGCTACCTGCCGGGGCGACCCTGGCCGACTGTACGCTACGGCCTGGCGACGCTTCTCGTCTCCGCTCTTCTCGTGTTCGCTATCGAATGGATCGTGCGCGGCGATTTCTTCGGCACGGTCGATTTCTTCCTGCAGCCCTTCAAGCCGGGCTGGACCACCATCATCGTCTTCGCGCTGGTGCTGGTCGGGCTGGACGCCGTGATCGGCCGCAGCCACCAGAGCCTGATGATCGTGGCGCCGCTGACGCTGGCATTGGCCTTTGTCGGTCACCAGAAATCGCATTATCTCGGCGATCCGCTCTATCCGACGGATTTCCTGTTTGCCCGTCAGATCATGGCGCTGATGCCCCTTTTGGTGCGCGAGCGGCCATGGACGGCCATCATGCTGGCCGCGGCAATCGTCAGTGGGCTGGCGCTGCTGGTCTATGGCTGGCGGACCTGGCGCCGGCGGGTGCCGATCCTCAGCCGCAAGGGCCGCCTGGCGCGGCTGGCGCTGGCCGTGCCGCTGCTCGCCTTCTTCGTCTCGATCATGGACTACGCCACCTTCTCGTGGACGCGCGACCGGCTGCAGATCATCCCGATCATGTGGGACCAGAAGGAAAACTACGCCTCGAATGGTTTTGCGCTGGCCTTCGCGATGAATGTGCCGATGGCGCATGTCTCGGCGCCGCCCGGCTATTCCGAAAAGGCGATGGCCGCGATCCAGCGCACCGACGTCGCTGCTTCGGTGCCGGAGGAGAAGCCAGATATCGTGGTGGTGATGAGCGAATCCTTCTGGGATCCGACGCGACTGCCGGGCGTCACCATCAAGCCCGACCCGATCCCGACCGTGCGCGCCTTGCGCTCCGGCTCGATGTTCTCGCCCGAGTTCGGCGGCATGACCGCCAATATCGAATTCGAGGCGCTGACCGGCTTCTCCAACGCCTTCCTGCCGGCCGGCTCGATCCCCTACCAGCAATATGTGCGCACGCCGACGCCCTCGCTGGCGACCTTCCTGAAGAGCGAGGGCTACCGGGCGCGCGCCATCCATCCCGGCACCAACTGGTTCTGGAACCGGGGCGCCGTCTATGCCGATTTCGGCTTCAGCGATTTCCGCTCCGAGGAGACGCTGCCGCCGATGGAAAAGCGCGGGCCGCTGGCGTCCGACGCGGCGATGACCGACGAGATCATCCGCGAGGCCGACGCCAGCGACGATCCGGTGTTCCTGTTCGCCGTCAGCCTGCAGAACCATGGCCCTTACGAGCCCTACCGCTATTACAATCCGACGCATTCGGTCGATGCGCCGATCAGTTCCTGGGCGCGGGAATCGCTGCTTTCCTACGCCGAGGGCTCGGCCGACGCCGACCATGGCTTGCAGCGGCTGATCGACTGGGCGAAGAAGCGTGAGCGGCCGACCATCATCGCCTTCTTCGGCGACCACCTGCCGCCGCTCGGACCCGTCTATGTCGAGACCGGCTTCCTCAAGGACAATGTCGCGCCGCGCAAGGAGCCTAGCGACGCCGCGCTCGAGCACCACGACACGCCGCTGGTCATCTGGTCGAACCGCTCCGGTCCGGTGCAGAACCTGGGCGCGGTGAGCCCGGCCTTCCTGCCCTACCACATCCTGACCACGGCCGGCATCACGCATCCTTATTACACCGGCTTCCTCGGCGCGCTGCGCGAGCATTACCGGGTGGTCGACCGCAACCTGCTTTTGTCGCCCGCAGGCGAAGCGACGCCGGACTGGGCGAGGCAGAAGCAGATCGATCCGAAGATCAACGATTTCCGCCTCATCCAATACGACATGATGTTCGGCAAGCGCCACTCGGCGCCCGACTTCTTCCCCGAGACGGTGAACAAGCTCGTCGCGCATACGAGCTGAGGTGAGGTTGCTGAAGACGATTTTCGTGGTGTGTCAGCTTGCCGCCGGCCTCGGGATACCTTTGATTTCACCTTCAGACCGGTAGGCCGAGCTGCTTTCGCAGGCTCTGATCGAATGCCGACGCGGGAACGAAACGGCGCAGGAGACTGACTCGGCGCGCCATTTTTCCTGCCGCATAGCGCCGCTTCGGGCTGGGGTCGGTCGCCGCCGCCAAAACGGTGTTGGCGACCACTTCGGGCGCATCACCTTTTTCCATCGCCTTCCGCACGGCTATGGTCATGCCGGCGCGAGCGGCGTCATAGATGTCGAGTAACTGGTCGGGCCTGGAGAGATTGTCCTCGAAAGACGTACGGGTATAGGCCGGCTCTACCAATGAGACACGAATTCCGAACGGCCGCAGTTCATGATCAAGCGATTCGGAATAGCCTTCAACGGCATGTTTGGTCGACGAATAGAGTGCGAAATAAGGAGCCGGGATGAATCCCTGCACCGAGCTCAAATTCACGATCCTGCCCTTTCCTTGCCGTCGCATGGTCGGCAGCACCGCATTGGTCACCCGGATGACGCCGAAGACATTCACGTCGAACAAAGCCTGGGCCTGCGCGGTCGAGGATTCTTCCGCGCCGCCAAGCAGGCCCAGGCCGGCATTGTTCACGAGCAGGTCTATGCTCCCTGCCTCGGCCAGCACCTCGTCGACAAGTTTCGCCACCGACGTGTCGTCGGTCACATCGCAGGCCAGCATGGTAATGCCGTCGGATTTTTTGGAAATTGCGCGACGGCTGGTTCCGAACACGCGAAAGCCCGAATTCTGCAGGGCCTTGGCTGTCACATGCCCGATGCCGGAGGATGCTCCCGTGACGATGGCGACGCCGGGATTGGCCTTGTTCATGGAGATCACTTTCTCTGGTTTTGGTTGGGGAAGCAGGAAGTCCGGAGGCAAGCTTCAGCCATGAGCAGTTCGACCGTTCATGCCGCGTGTATCCCAGCGGCGAAACAGCGCGCTGGCATTGACGCCACCGAAGCCGAAACCGTTGACGATCGCGTAATCCATCTCCATCGGCCGGGGCTTGTTTGCCACGAAATCGATCCCCTCCCCGGCCGGATCGGGCGCGCTCAGATTGAGGGTCGGCGGCGCGACCTGGTCTCGAAGCGCCAGGATCGTGAAGATTGCGCCAAGGCCGCCCGCGGCGCCGAGCAGGTGTCCTGTCGCCGATTTGGTTCCGCTGACGGCGATAGAATAATCCGTGCCGAAGACGCTTTTGATCGCTTCGATTTCTCCCAGGTCGCCTACCGGCGTGGAGGTTGCGTGCGCATTGAGATGGCTGACCTCGTGTGGCGAAATGCCGGCCTGGGCAATTGCGATTTCCATGGCACGACGCGCGCCGTCGCCGTCCTCCGGACCGGACGTCACGTGGTGCGCATCCGCTGTCGTGCCATAGCCGACGACCTCGGCGAGGGGTTGCGCGCCGCGCGCAAGCGCATGATTCAATTCCTCGATGACCAGGATGCCAGCGCCTTCGCCCATGACGAAACCGTCTCGCGAGACGTCGAACGGCCGTGAAGCCTGGTCGGGACGGTGATTAAAGGAGGTCGAGAGCGAGCGCGCCGCCGCGAAGCCGCCCAGGCTGACGGTGTTCATGCAGGCTTCCGTGCCGCCACACACGGCAATGTCGGCTTCATCGGCGCGGATGATGCGTGCCGCATCACCGATTGCCTGAATGCCGGCGGCGCACGCCGTCACCGGCGCGCCGATGTGGCCCTTGAAGCCGTAGCGGATCGAGATGTGGCCCGCAGCGAGATTCACCAGGAAAGACGGCACTGTGAACGGTGAGAGACGCCGGACGCCGCGCTGGTCGACGGTCCGCACCGCCTCAGTGATGGCAGGGAACCCGCCAACGCCTGAGGCAATGATCGTCGCGGTACGGGTCCGATCGTCTTCCGAGGCAGGCTTCCACCGCGCCTGAGCGAGCGCCTCCTCCGCCGCGGCCAGCGCAAAGAGAATGAAGCGATCGACCCTGCGCTGATCCTTCGGGGCCACGAAGGCATTCGCATCGAGACCGGCCTCGGGGTCTTCCTCCAGGGAGGAAACCACGCCGCCGATCTTCGCGGGCAAGTCTCCCACTATTTCGTCCGGTAGCCTGCGGACGCCTGAGCGGCCAGCCAGAAGCCGCGACCACGATGTTTCGACATTTGCGGCCAGAGGCGTGATCGCGCCCGTGCCTGTAACGACTATCCGTCGCATTTAGTCTCCTATCGAATTGCTTGTGCCGCGCGCCTCCCACGCGCTGGCATGGTCTTGGACGGACACTGGATATCCGCTTGCCCGTTCGCACTGAGAGGACGGGCCCTGCGACTGGTTACGCACCATCAGGCATATGGACGCCCCATGGGCGTGGAGCTTGCCTTACCAATTCTCGATCCTGCCTTCCGAGGTCATGGCGGTCCGGCCGCAAGATCGGACATGGCCGATGACGCATTTCGCCGGATGGCGATTGCGACCGTTGAGCTGCCCGCGTCCGTCACGGAAACCTGCATCATTGTTGCCGCCTTGGCTGAGTATCCAGGGCACGCGACTCCCTCCGTAAGCTCTCGGAGGCCGCTTGCAGGAATTGCTTTGACAGCCGCTCGTCATTGACGGCCCGCGAAAGGACGACGGCGCCAACCATGGTGGAAAGAACGGCCATGGCCTTGTCGCGGGAATCCTCGCCATGCGCATCGCCAACCCAACTACCGACAAGGTCGAGGTATTTCCTAATCCCGGCTTCGAAAGACGCTTTGACGTCCCTGCCTTGTCTGGCGGCATCCGAGCCGAGCGCCACGACTGGACACCCCTCCATCCTTTCGTCGCGATGTCCGGCGCTAAGGTAGAACTCGATCACTGCACCAAACGGATCCTCGGGTTTCGACGCAGTTGCTTCCGCCCATCGGAGGGCAGCGCTCTCCAGCGCCCGCTGGGACGCCTGTGCAGCTAGGTCCTCCTTCGACGCGAACTGCTTGTAGAAGGCGCCCTGGGTCAGCCCGGCGCCCTTCATCAGATCCTTGAGGCCGATACCGTCGAAGCCGTGCTCCCGAAAAAGCCGGCTGGCCACATCGATCACGGTTTGCCGGTTCCGCTCAGCCTGAATGCGGCTTACGCGCATCACCGATCTCCACATTTAGATTGCACGTTAAATCTATATTGCAGTTAGAAACCGAACGCAATCTATATAGGAACATACGAGATTGGCGGCGTGGGTTCGATCGAAATCCGGCATCAGAAACGAAGATGATCCGCAGAACCCTGAGCGCATCGCTCTCGGCGGGCAGAAATTCAACCTGACACACGACCCGCCCTTGCCTTCCCGCGAAATTGCTATATAGACGCCCGCAATCTGCCGGTCCTTGCTGGGGGCTGAACGGAGGGCCGTGGCTTTTCGAAGCCGCGACACGAAGCCAGAAGCGCTTTTAGCCTCCCGTGTCTCCGCTCTCGACCGTCTCGTGATGCTCCTTTCTTCCCCGTTCCGTCGGGTCAGACAGGTTGCAGAGGCTTAGCCGCGAGGGCCGGACAGAGAAACGAAGAAAGGCAGAAAGACATAATGGCTCTTTACGAACATGTGTTTCTTGCCCGGCAGGACCTGTCGCAGCAGCAGGTTGACGCGCTTGTCGAACAGTACAAGGGCGTCATCACCGCGAATGGCGGCTCGGTCGGCCGGATCGAGAACTGGGGACTGAAGTCCCTCACCTACCGGGTCAAGAAGAACCGGAAGGCTTACTACACGCTGATGGACATCACCTGCCCGCCGGCCGCGCTCAACGAGATGGAGCGCCAGATGGGCCTGTCGGAAGACGTCCTTCGCTTCCTCACCGTCAAGGTGGAAGCGCATGAGGAAGGCGCTTCGGCGATGATGCAGAAGCGCGAAGAGCGCTCCGAGCGCGGCGGCTTCGGCGACCGTGACCGTGGCGATCGTGGCCCGCGCTCCTTCGGCGACCGCGACCGCGGCGACCGTGGTCCGCGTTCGTTCGGCGACCGTGACGGCGGCGACCGTGGTCCGCGCCGTCCGCGCGAAAGCTCTGAAGGAGGTGCAGAATAATGGTCGACATCAACCAGATCCCGACCCGGCGCCCGTTCCATCGCCGCCGCAAGACCTGCCCGTTCTCCGGTGCCAATGCGCCCAAGATCGACTACAAGGACGTGCGTCTGCTGCAGCGCTACATTTCCGAGCGCGGCAAGATCGTGCCCTCGCGCATCACCGCCGTCAGCCAGAAGAAGCAGCGTGAGCTCGCCAAAGCGATCAAGCGCGCCCGCTTCCTCGGCCTGCTGCCCTACGTCGTCCGCTAAAAATCGAGCGGGCGGCCTGCCGCCCGCTTCCACCTCTGCGGCGACGGGCGCCGCGACGGCTTGATACCAAATCCCGGGTTGGGGCCTGTAGCCTCTAACTGCCAAGACAGGCAGGACAGCGACAAGAGCGGCGATGCCGCGCCAAGCTTCCTGACCTGTTCCAATCCATTCAGCGCCAATCGAACGGTTGGCGCACAGACGAAGGAACGAAACCATGGAAGTCATTCTCCTCGAGCGCATTTCCCGCCTCGGCCAGATGGGCGAGACCGTGAAGGTCAAGGACGGGTTCGCCCGCAATTTCCTTTTGCCGCAGGGCAAGGCGCTGCGCGCCAACGAAGCCAACAAGAAGAAGTTCGAGGGCCAGCGCGCCCAGCTCGAAGCCCGCAACCTGGAGCGCAAGTCCGAGGCCTCCAAGATCGCCGAGACGCTCGACGGCAAGAGCTTCATCGTCGTGCGCTCGGCCGGCGAGACCGGCCAGCTCTACGGCTCGGTGTCGACCCGCGATATCGCCGATCTGCTCACCGCGGAAGGCTTCACCGTCAACCGCAACCAGATCGAGCTCAACCAGCCGATCAAGACCATCGGCCTGTCCAATGTGGCGATCGCGCTGCATCCGGAAGTCGAGGTCACCGTGACGCTCAACGTCGCCCGCTCGGCCGACGAGGCGGAGCGCCAAGCCAAGGGCGAGACGTTGACCACCGCCGAAGCCATCTATGGCGAGGACATCAACGACAACGCCCGGCCGGAGAATTTCTTCGACCCGAACGCCGAATTCGAAGGCGGCGAAGAGAACGCCTGATCACTGCAGTTCCGAAGCGTCGCTTCGGCTCGCAGACGTCCAGGATTTCTGGACCAACGCCCGGGTCTCAGACCCGGGCTTTTTTGTGCCAAAAGGAACTTTTCGACACCCCATATCTTGTGCACATTACAGCGTAGCGCGTCGATTGGACGCGGGCGATGCGCTGTGGCATCTTCGCTTAGGCATTCCAGTCTGATTACCGGGTGATCCGACTGAGGGGACATTTGGTCATGAACATCCTGTTGAAACACGTTCTCGAACGCCTGGTGCGCGCTGGCGACCTTAAGGTGACCGGGCCGAAAGGCACGACGCACAAGTTCGGCGACGGCAGCGGCGAGCCGGTGCATATCCACATCAAGACGTCGCATGCCGAGCGCGCCATCACCTTCGATCCGATGCTGGCGGTGCCCGAGGCCTATATGGACGGCGAGCTGGACGTGCTGGAGGGCGGCGTTCTCGGGCTGATGCGCATCGCATTCCAGAACATGGGCTCGAGCGGCATCGACGTGTCCTGGTCGAAGGCGATCGAGGGTCTGCGCCATGCCTTCCGCCGGCTGCAGCAGATCAACACCGCCGCGCGCTCGCGCCGCAATGTGCAGCGCACTACGACCTGTCGGGTGAGCTCTACAAGCTCTTCCTCGACGAGGACATGCAGTATTCCTGCGCCTATTTCGAGCAGCCCGACATGACGCTGGACGAGGCGCAGCTTGCCAAGAAGCGCCACATCGCCGCAAAGCTGCGGCTCAAGGCTGGCCAGACGGTTCTCGACATCGGCTCCGGCTGGGGCGGGCTCGGCCTCTATCTCGCCAAGATCTTCGACGTCGACGTGCAGGGCGTCACGCTGTCCACCGAGCAGCATGGCGTCGCCACCGATCGCGCGCATGCGCAAGGCCTGCAGGACCGCGTGCATTTCGAGCTCAAGGACTATCGGCACATCAACGAGCGCTTCGACCGCATCGTCTCGGTCGGCATGTTCGAGCATGTCGGCGTCAACCATTACCGAACCTTCTTCGACAAGACCGCGACGCTGCTCAAGCCGGACGGCGTGATGCTGCTCCACACGATCGGCCGTTCCGGCGTGCCGTGGGCGACCAGCGCCTTCGTCCGCAAATACATTTTCCCGGGCGGTTACATCCCGGCGATGTCGGAGGTGATGCCGGCGATCGAGAAGTCGGGCCTGGTGGTGACGGACATAGAAATCCTGCGGCTGCACTATGCCGATACGCTCAAGCACTGGGGCGCCCGCTTCGCCGCCAACCGCGACAAGGCGAAGGCGATCTACGACGAGCGCTTCTGTCGGATGTGGGAGTTCTATCTCGCCGCCTCGGAGGCCGCCTTCCGCTGGCAGGACCTGGTGATCTTCCAGTTCCAGCTCGCCAAGAAGAACGACACGCTGCCGGTGACCCGCGACTACATGGCCAAGTGCGAGAAAGCTCTGGAGCTGCGCGACCACGGCCATCCGGAGCCGGAAACGCCCGTCGCCGCGCCCAAGCCGACGCGCAGGCGCAAGGCGGTGGAGTAGACACGCATTACCGCTTGCCATTGCGGGCTAAGCCCATGAAAAAGGTCTCGTTCGCGAGACCTTTTTCATGACCTATCTCATCTATATCGCCGCAGCGCTTGCCGAGATCGCCGGCTGCTTCTCGTTCTGGGCGTGGTGGCGGCTGGAGAAGCCGGCGCTCTGGCTTCTCCCCGGCCTCGTCTCGCTCGCGCTGTTCGCCTTCCTGCTGTCGCTGGTCGACACCAACGCGGCGGGCCGCGCCTATGCCGCCTATGGCGGCATTTACATCGCGGCTTCGCTTGGCTGCCTGTGGCTGGTCGAAGGGGTGCGCCCCGACCGCTGGGACATGGCGGG
>NZ_RZRX01000073.1:0-25075 GCF_003997405.1 Mesorhizobium sp. M2A.F.Ca.ET.042.01.1.1 | reverse complement strand
TCGTCATCGTGATAGGAGGCCGGTAGATCGTCAGATGCGGCGAGAGCGGCCGTTCACGTCTGGCAACTGCGCGGGTGGCTGGTGATTTGCTCATGGCTGCCCCAGTTCGGCGTCCTGGATGCCGCTACCGAGGAGCAGCGTTTTCCGCCCTCATATATGGCTCCGGACAGGCGGTTTCTAATGCTCTTTTTGCACCGCGTCAAAGCCGGAAAATCGTTTTGGAAACATCATTTAGTCTGACAAATTTGCGGCCGCGCGCTTCAATCGATTAGCGGCTGTTTCGAAGCCGGCGCAAGGTCTCGTTGCAGTGCAGCAAAGAGCGCTATCTCCGACAGGTCTGCGGCGTCGATCCCCTCTTCATCACCAGCGCCTCGCGGCCGTCGATCACGATTGCGTCATGCGTCGACGCTTCCTGGTAGCGGCTGCTCTGGTTGGCGGGCGAGGCCGCGAATTCCTCGGTCGAGCCATCCGGGCGAGCCACGCGCAAAGACGAGCCGAGATTCTGGATGGTGATCATGCCGCCATTACCGCATCTGTAAGTGGCTGTGCCGATGCCGGATCGCGGCACGGTGAGGTCGGTGATGGTCTTGGTTGCCTGGGGTGCGGGCGTTTTGGGCGCAGTCGCTCCCTGCGGCATTTGAGATGCCCGCGGCGCTGGAGGCGTCGCGGATGCGGCGGATTGCTGTGCCAGCGCAGGCGCGGCGACCGGGGCCGCCGCATTGGCCGCCTTCGGCGCGCCGTCCTGCGGCACGCAGGCCGCGGCTGCGAGAAGCAGCGGGATGGTGATCGACACCCGAACCGTGTGGCCAATGCTCATGCGCTGCCCTTTCGTGCGCGGCACGCTACAGCAATTCCAGGAGAAGTGTGAAACGGTTTTCCGTCCGGAATTGCGTCAAAACAAAGAGATAGAGTGGTTTGTCGTTTCCGTTAAACGACGAACCGCTCTACCACGCGACGCATCAAGATCAAGTTCGACCAGAGTGAGCCGGCTGCAGGACCGTCCTGCGGCGGGCAAGAACCGGGCCCTCGAAAATTAACCATGTTCCTTAAGAACCGGCGCCGAAAGCCTTCTGGCTCTTAACAAAGGTTAAGAAAGGGTTAATTTCCGATTCGGATCGGGAATCCAGGCGCGATCCGTCGCGCCGATCAAGGGAGAGCGACATGCGTTCGAATTCAGTGCGTGCAGGCCTTGCCGCAGCAGTGCTGGCGGGGCTTGCGACG
Organism: Mesorhizobium sp. M2A.F.Ca.ET.042.01.1.1; assembly: GCF_003997405.1. Taxonomy (NCBI): domain Bacteria; kingdom Pseudomonadati; phylum Pseudomonadota; class Alphaproteobacteria; order Hyphomicrobiales; family Phyllobacteriaceae; genus Mesorhizobium; species Mesorhizobium sp. M2A.F.Ca.ET.042.01.1.1. The sequence goes on along the minus strand of NZ_RZRX01000073.1, from coordinate 23,854 downwards.
GCGATCGCAGCGCCGGCCGAAGCCGGCTTGCGCCATCACGACCGCGTCTATGCCGATTCCTTCGGTAATCTCGTCATCGACAGCGCCGCCGGCTACAAGCGCATCATCGTCGGCGAGGGCAGGCTCGCGAAAAAGCTTTCCGAATTCACCAGCGCCGGCCAGCCGGATGTCGTCTATGACGACGCGGACGAGCCCGGCGCGCCCGGCTGCTACCAGCCGCCGGTGCTGGTCAAGGGCCGCTCCTATATGTACGGGCTTTCCGATGGCGAGATGCCCAATCTCAGCCCTTGCCGTTGAAGATCGTCGGCGTTTGGCGCCGCCTGAGCGCGCCTGACACGCGCACGCAGTCGCGGCCGGCATTCTTGGCTTCGTAGAGCGCGGCGTCGGCGCGCCGCAGAAGATCGGCAAACCCTTCGCCGGCGGCCAGTTCCGCCACGCCGAAGCTGGCGCTGCAGCGATGATCGGCCGGCAGGCCCTCGATCGGCAAGGCTCCAAAAGCGTTGCGCGCCCCTTCGGCAAACAGCCGCGCCGCGGCAAGGTTGGTGCCGGGCAGGATGATGGCGAACTCCTCGCCGCCGATACGGCCGGCGACATGGTGCTCGGCCGCGGCCTCGCGCAGAAAGCCGGCGAATGTCTCGATGACGCGGTCGCCGCAGGCATGGCCATAACTGTCGTTGATGCTCTTGAAATAGTCGAGATCGGCGATCACCAGCGCCACCGGCACGCCGCGGCGGACGGCGTCGCGCATCGCAAAGACCGCGTGGCGCTCGAAGCCCCCGCGGTTGAAGAGCCGCGACAAAGCATCGGTTTCCGATTTCGAGGTCGCTTCGCTGAGCGCGTCGCGCACCAGCACGGCAAGCGCAAGCAGCGCCAGCGCCAGCCCGAACACGGTGCCGAGCGATTGCGACACCAGCGCGTAAGCCGTCTGCACATAAGCTTGCGGGTTGGCGCCCCAGCCGCCCAGCGCGCCGGCGATGAACGGCTTGGAGGCGAATTGCACGGCGCTCGCGCCTAGCACCAGCGCGAGCACATGGTCCAGCCATGCAAGCCTCTGCCGGGAGGACAGCACGATGCCGAGCGCCGCGAACTGCATGGCGGCATAAGGAAGCTGGTAGGCCATCATCCGCGCCAGCGACTGGCGCGGCAGGTCCTGCACCAGATAGACGGCGGCCGACGCGACGACCAGGAAGCACAACATCGGCGCCCATGGCGGCCGCACGCCGTATTTATGGGCCAACCCGCCATTGAAAGCGATGGTCGCGCCGAGGAACACGGCAAAGGCGGCAACGACCGGCAACCGGGCGTCCGAGAAGGAGGGGATGCTGAATTCGATGCCGAAATAAGCCATGCCGAGCAGGTAGCTGAAGGCAAGCCAACGCGCTGACGCGCGCCCGGTGCCATACACGGCAATCGCCATGAACGCCGCCGCCAGCAGCCCGGCGACGGCGAGGTTGATCATCAATATGAAGTCGGCGCTGCCCATGTCTGCTCCTTGACCGAGGGCTATCATCGACCGGCGAAAATCACGTTAACGCCCAGCATGACGGGAGGACAGCCGACCGTCGCGATTAGCCGCAAGACCTCCGGTCGTCAGGGCATTTGGAACGCGACGTAGAGGTCAATGGCAATCCCTGGTTCCGCGATTGGCCGAGCCATCCCTCCGATCGTCATCCGCGGGCGAAGCAAGGAGCGAAGCGACGCGCGCAGACCCGTGGATGACGAAGGCGCGGGTGTCCACCCGCCTCACCCAATGGCGAACCGCTCGGCGACGAATGTCGTTTCCGGCCTCTCGTAAGAGAGCCGCACGCTGTCGCGGCCGTTCTTCTTGGCCTTGTAGAGCGCCTCATCGGCGCGCCGCATCAAGGGCATCAGCCCTTCCCCGCCGGAGCGGGCGGCGACGCCGAAGCTGGCGGTCACCCTGGCGCCGGGCGGCAGGCCGTCGACCGTGCCGGCCGAATAAAAGCTGCGGATCGCCTCGGCGAACAGCCTTGCCGCCCCCAGGTCGCTGAGCGGCAGAAGCACGGCGAATTCTTCGCCGCCGATGCGGCCGGCGGCTCCGCGCGCGCCGGTGGCCGAGCGCAGCTTGGCAGCGAAGTCGGCGATCACCCGGTCGCCGGCCTCATGCCCGTATTGATCGTTCAGGGCCTTGAAGTGATCGAGGTCGGCCAGCACCAGGGCGACGGGAAATCCTGCCCTGGCGCACTGATCGAGCAGCACGGTCGACCGCTCCTCGAAGCCGCGGCGATTGAGGATGCCCGAGAGCGGATCGGTGTGGGTCTCCGCCTTCAGCGCCCACACCACGTCGAGCGCCGCCGCGGTGAACAGGCAAAGCGCGATCAGCAGCGACAGCAGCGCATGCAGCAGCAGCGCCGTCGTCCAGTAGGACGAGGCATAGAGCTCGTCGTAGCTCTTGAACGGTCCATTCGCGATGATGATGGCCAGCGTCCGCACGAAGAAGTTCAGCCCGGAAAGCAACGCCAGCACGAACAGCATCTTCTCGGTCGGACCATTGCCGCGCACCACGCGCAGTTCGGCGGCGGCCAGAAGGCTGATGCCGCCAAGCGCGAAATTGACGACGAGGATGCGCCATGTCAGATCCGGCTGAACGAACAGGAACCAGCTGAACGCAGCCATGCCGCTTCCCGCCAGCACGCCGATCCCGACATAAGGGACGGGCCGGCCGTGGCGCGCGACGATGGCGCCGACCAGACAGGACCCGGCAAGGCAGAAGCACAGATTGGAGAGGAACTTGGACGGCGCCAGGCCGGCCGGGAAGGTGAAGTGCTGGAACAGGAACCCGCCAGCGGCGAGAGCATAGCTTGCCGCCAGGACCGCGAGGTAGGGACGATGGCGCTGATAGCACCACAGCACGAGGAACGCAGCGCCAAGCGCCAGCGCTATCGTCGGATTGAGCAGCGCTATGAGCAGACCGGTGTCCAAAGGACTGCGACTTTCCCCAACTTACCCAAGGGGAGATGTTAGGACTTAAGCCCAAACAAGCGGTTAAGCGCTCTCGATAAACACGCCGCGAAACCATGGGGAACCGGGCTTGCCGGAGCGGCGTTGTCCGGCCAGACTGGAGTCGCTAGACAGGAGACGATTGCGATGGCCGACACGATCACCTTGACCGATCACGATGAAATCCGCTCCTGGGCGGCGGCGCGGGCCGGCTTTCCGGCCATTGTCGACGTATCGCCGGAGCCTGGCACGCAGGCCATGCTGCGCCTGGTTTTTGACCAGCAGGCCTATGAGGACGAGGACCGGCCGGAACGCCCGCCCAATGCCGGCGGCTACGAGTTGGTCGAATGGGACGAATGGTTCAAGATCTTCGACGACCGCCAGCTGGCATTGGTCGTCGCCGCCGACGAGCCCGGCCGGCGCGAGGAGTTTCACGAGATCATCCGCAGGTAGGATTGTTGGAAAGCAAAAGGCCCGGACAAAGCGCCCGGGCCTTTTGTTTGCTTCTGAAGCCAGTGGTTACTTCCAGTCGCGGATGTCGACGAAATGGCCGGCGATCGCGGCGGCGGCCGCCATGGCCGGCGACACCAGATGGGTGCGGCCCTTGAAGCCCTGGCGGCCCTCGAAGTTGCGGTTCGAGGTCGAGGCGCAGCGTTCATGCGGCTTCAGCCGGTCGTCATTCATGGCCAGGCACATCGAGCAGCCCGGTTCGCGCCAGTCGAAACCGGCGGCAACGAAAATCTTGTCCAGGCCTTCGGCCTCGGCCTGTTCCTTCACCAGGCCGGAGCCCGGCACGATCATGGCGTTGACGCGCGGATTGACCTTCTTGCCCTCGACCACCTTGGCTGCGGCGCGCAGGTCCTCGATGCGGCCATTGGTGCAGGAGCCGATGAAGACCCGGTCGAGCGCGATGTCGGTGATCTTGGTTCCCGGCGTCAGGCCCATATATTCCAGTGCCCGATGCTTGGAGGAACGCTTGTTCTCGTCCGTGATGTCTTCGGGGTTCGGCACGATGCCCTGCACCGAGACGACGTCCTCCGGCGAGGAGCCCCAGGAGACGATCGGCGGCAGCTTCGCCGCGTCGAGCACGATCACCTTGTCGAAATGCGCGCCTTCGTCCGACTTGAGCGTCTTCCAGTAGGCAAGCGCCGCATCCCACGCCGCGCCCTTGGGCGCGCGCGGCTTGTCCTTGACATAGGCGAAGGTCGTCTCGTCCGGCGCGATCAGGCCGGCGCGCGCGCCCGCCTCGATCGACATGTTGCAGATCGTCATGCGCCCTTCCATCGACAGCGAGCGGATCGCTTCGCCCGCATATTCGATGACATAGCCGGTGCCGCCGGCCGTGCCGATCTCACCGATGATGGCGAGGATGATGTCCTTGGCGGTGACGCCTTCAGGCAGCTGGCCGTCGACGCGCACGAGCATATTCTTGGCCTTGCGCTGGATCAGCGTCTGGGTGGCGAGCACATGCTCGACCTCGGACGTGCCGATGCCATGCGCCAATGCTCCGAAAGCACCGTGCGTCGAAGTGTGGCTGTCGCCACACACGATGGTCATCCCGGGCAGGGTGAAGCCCTGCTCGGGCCCGATGATGTGGACGATGCCCTGGCGGACGTCGTTCTCGGAATAATATTCGATGCCGAAATCCTTGGCGTTCTTGGCCAGCGCCTCGACCTGGATGCGGCTTTCCTCGTTCTTGATGCCGAACTTGCGCTCCGGGGAGGTCGACACATTGTGGTCGACCACGGCCAGCGTCTTTTCCGGATGCCGGACCTTGCGGTTCGACATGCGCAGGCCTTCGAAGGCCTGCGGGCTGGTGACCTCATGCACGAGGTGGCGGTCGATATAGAGCAGGCAGGTGCCGTCATCCTGGCGGTCGACGACATGGTCGTCGAAGATCTTGTCGTAGAGGGTGCGCGGTGCGCTCATGTGCGTAAATCCGTCGATATGAGAATGGGAAAAGCACGCCGGCAATCCGGCGCGACGACTGCGATCGGTCGGGTCAGTTAAGTCGGCTGGTCAGCGCGCCGCAAACGCGCGCGGAGAAACGCGACGGCAGGCGCTTCCTGTCCTGCAGCACGAAACCCTTGTAGGCCGGATCGCTGAAAAGCTTTTCCATGGCGGCGTAGATAGCAATGTTTTGGCTTTTCGGCAATTGCGGCGGAACCTGTTCCTCGCCCCACGAAGTGGGGAGAGGTGGCCCGGCGAAGCCGGGACGGAGAGGGGCCTGCGGCGGTGCCTGGAGTTTTTAAAGCCTCCTACCGCCTCAAAGCCCTTCGGTCTTGCCTTGTCTTGCAGCGGCTCTTGTGTCGCGGAGGTCGCCCCCCTCTCCGTCCCGGCTTCGCCGGGCCACCTCTCCCCCGCCTTCGCGGGGGCGAGGAACTGGCGCCAGCCTATTCACACCACCTCGAACACGAACGTCTTCACCAGCGCTGCCGGATCACCGATCGCATAGCAGCGGAACCACGGGCTCTGCTCGACCGCGCGCCATTTCCCCGTCTGCGTCAGCTCATCGAACACCGCCTGGAACCCGCCGCTCTCGAACACCTGGTCGCGCACGGTGAAGATGGCGTGGCCGCCGCTTCTGGTGATACGCACCAGTTCGTGCAGGCCGGAGGCCGGCGCGTGGCCGATGGTGAAGACCCCGGTCGAGAAGAAGGCGCGGAAATGCCGGTCCGGCCAAGGCAGCGGGCCGCCGAGCATCGCTTTCTTCAGCTCGCCATAAGCCGGCTTGCCACCGACCTGGCGGCTGCCGGCGATCTTCAGCATGTCATCGGAGAGGTCGAGGCCGACGATGTCGCCATAGCCAAGCGCCTTCAGCGACGGTCCTGACAGGCCGGTGCCGCAGCCGGCGTCGAGCAGCGGGCCTTCGCCCGCCGGCACGTGCCGCGCCACCCAGGCGGTGATCAGGAACGGCAGAAGGTAACCCAGCGAAGCGGTCTCGCTGTCATAGGTCGCGGCCCAGTCGGCATAGGCCCTGGCGAGCCCTTCCGGCGAGTCGGCCGAATAGACGGAATCCAGCGCCGCATTGGCCTTGTCGAGATTCATGGGCACCTCCTCCGCGATGATGAGCGGAGGGATCGTAGCGCGGACTTTTGCTGCCGGCTATTCCTGATGCTGGCGGCGCAGCCGCTGCTCCAGCCCCCGCAGCGCCAGCGACAGGCCGATGGTCAGGATGAGGTAGATATAGGCGACGATCGAATAGGTCTCGAAGAAGCGGAACGAGCCGGCGGCATAGACCTTGCCCATCTGGGTGATGTCGGCGACGCCGAGCACCGAGACCAGCGAAGAATCCTTGACCATGGCGACGAAATCGTTGCCGAGCGGCGGCAGGATCATGCGGATCGCCTGCGGGAACACGATCAGCCTGAAACGCTGCGCGCGGGTAAGACCAAGCGCCTTGGCGGCTTCGATCTGGCCCTTCTCGACCGACTGGATGCCGGCGCGGAACACTTCCGAGATGAAGGCCGAATAGCCGATGGTCAGCGCCATGATGGCGCGCCAGAGCAGCGAGACGTCGCGCACCAGCAGTTCGCCCATCAGCCCGGCGCCCTGCAGCGGCGCGGTCAGCGCATTCCAGGCGGCGACGAAGGCCGGCGCGCCGGCGAAGGCGATCCAGAACAACAGCACCAGGATCGGCACGCCGCGGATGATCTCGACATAGAAGCGCGCGATCTGCCGCAGCCACTGCGATCCCGACAGCGCCATCAGCGCGATTCCGAGCCCAAGCGCAGAGGCTAAAGCGAAAGCGACCGCGGTGACGAAGATGGTGATGCCGATGCCCTTGGCGACGGTGGCGAAGACCTCGGCATAGAGATCGCTGGACGCGATGGCGAGGGCGGCAGCCAGTGCGAGGGCGGCCGCAGCGGCCAGCCACCAGGGGAATTCGGGTTTGGTGGATGTCGTCGCAGACATCAGGCGGTTTCGCCTGAGAGCAAGCTCCAAATGTTAGGCGCCCAGGCCCCCCTCTCTGGCCTGCCGGCCATCTCCCCCTCAAGGGGGGAGATTAGCAGTTTGAGCCGCGCCGCACATTCTGCGACGTCGATAGTTGGCGAAGGCCGGCGCGACATCCAATGTCCCCCCTTGAGGGGGGTGAGGAGAGGTCCGCGTAGCGGACGAAAAGCCAATTGCTTGGCTTTTCGAACGACGAACGCCCGGAGCGACAGCGAAGGGCCGGGCCCGGCAGGGCAGAGAGGGGGGACTGGGCGCAATGTCAGCGCGATTTCCTGCAAACCCACCGCGCGCACCAAGACGAGCTCACTGCCCCATCTTGTAATCGAGGAACCACTTCTTGTTGAGCTTGTCGAACGTGCCGTCGGCCTTGAGCGAGGCGATCGCGGCGTTGACCGGCTTCACCAGGTCCGAGCCCTTGGGGAAGATGAAGCCGAAATCCTCGGTGCCGAGCGGGCCGCCGATCAGCTTCAGCTTGCCTTCCGAGGCATCGACATAGCCCTTGCCGGCGGTGCCGTCGGTCAAGACGACGTCGACGTCGCCCGCCTTCAGCGCCTGCACGGTCGCGCCGAAGGTCTCGAACAGCTTGATGCGCGGGTTCTGCTCGTTGCCGTCGAGCACGCTGTAGACGGCGGTGTAGAAGGGCGTGGTGCCGGGCTGGGCGCCGATCAGCCCGTCCTTGAAGGCGCCGAAGCTCTTGGCGTCGGTGAAGCGGCTTTCATCGCCGCGCACCAGCATGAACTGCTCCGAGCGCATATAGGGATCGGAGAAGTCGACCTTCTCCTTGCGGTCGTCCTTGATGGTGATGCCGGTCATGCCGATGTTGTACTGGTTGTCCGAAACCGCCTGGATCATCGCGTCCCAGGAGGTGTTCTGGTACTCGACCTTGAAATTCAGCCGCTTGGCGATCTCGTCCATCGCGTCATATTCCCAGCCGATCTGCTTGCCGGTCTTCTTGTCGATGAACTGCAGCGGCGGATAGGCGTTTTCCGTCACCACCACGACCTTCTTGCCGCCGAGGTCGGGCAGATTGTCGGCGAGCGCGGCGACAGGCGCGAGGAGGCAGGCCACCATGGCGGCCAGCAGCAATTTCGACTTGGTCATGACAAATCTCCGAAGGTGCGACCGCGCTGCAATTTCGCGGCCTGGGAAAATCCGGCGCCGACTTTAGAGCAATTCCAGGAAAAGTGTGAAGCGGTTTTCCGTCCGGAATTGCGTAAAAACAAAGAGATAGAGCGTCTCGCCGTGAAACGGTGAGACGCTCTATCTTGCCGCAAGCGCCTTGCAAGCCGGTCCGCGCAGCCGCAGGCCGCCAAGCACGCAATCCAATGCTCGTCGGGGATGGTTTCGAGGACTGCCTTTGCGCCATTCAGTCCTGATTGGCCGTTGCCCCGCGCAATCCGGCGACCAGCCGCGTCAGCGTGCCATGCAGGGCTTTGAGCTCGGCCCGCTCCAGCGGCATGCCGCAGCTTAAGCCTTCCTGCACGTCCTTCATCTTCACCCGCAGCGCCTCGCCCTTCGCGGTCGGCTCGACCAGCACCCGGCGTTCGTCGGCGGCGTCGCGCCGGCGCGTGACGAGGCCGCCCGCTTCCATGCGCTTGATCAACGGCGTCAGCGTCGCCGAATCCAGGCCGAGTGCCGCGCCGAGCTCGCCGATCGTGCTCGGCGAATGCTGCCATAGCGCCAGCATGGCCAGATATTGCGGATAGGTGAGGCCGAGCGGATCGAGCAGCGGCCGGTAGAGCTTGGTCATCAGCCCGCTGGCTGAATAAAGCGCGAAGCAGAGCTGCTGGTCGAGGCGCGGCACCTCGATCACCCCGGCGTCCTGCGCCGGGGCTGGCTTGGTGATGGTTTCGGTTTTCGTCGTCATGCGGCCTTTGCCGGAAGCGTCGTAGTGGACAGCGCCACGTCGATATTGCCCCGGATGGCGTTGGAATAGGGGCAGACCTTGTGCGCTTCCGATACAAGCGCCTCGGCGCCCGCCTGATCAAGCCCCTTGATCTCGGCCGCCAGCGCGACGCCGAGGCGGAAGCCGCCCTGGCCGTTCGGATAAAGGCTGACCGTGGATGTAATCGAAGCGTCCTCGAGCGGCAGCTTCTGCTGGCGGGCGATGAAGCGCACCGCGCTCTCGAAGCAAGCCGCATAGCCGATGGCGAAAAGCTGCTCCGGATTGGTGGCGCCGCCCTTTCCGCCGAGCTCCTTCGGCATCGCGAGGTCGACCTTGAGCAGGCCGTCGCTGGTTTCGCCGTGACCGTTGCGGCCGCCGCTGACGTGAGCCTGGGCGGTGTAGAGTGCTGACATTTTCGATCTCCGTTGATTTGTACACGATTATTTAGTGTACAAGATAATTGGACGTCAAGGGGTACCATGCGCCTATCTCCGATGCTCGGATGAATGGGCGGCAGGCCCTCAGCTTCGTCATCCACGGGCGGAGCGACGCGAAGCGGAGCGAAGACCCGAGGATCCATTCCGTTACCTCAGCCATGAAGCGCAGCGGGGCAGAATTCTGCACCGTTGCGGAGCCTCGATGTCACGGCATGGATCCTCGGGTCTGCGCTGCGTCGCTTCGCTCCTTGCTCCGCCCGTGGATGACGAAGCCGAGGCGTTTCAGCCAATCACGAAGGCATGCGGTTCGCGAACGCAGGTTGGATAGGAACTGATCGGGGAACCGGTAGGGTTAGGCTTGCCGCCAAACGAAAAAGGCGGCCGAAGCCGCTTTTCCGGAACCTGTTTCGCAGAAGCCTTATTCGGCCGAAGCAGCCTCGGCGGCGGCCTTCTTCTCGGCGGCTTCCTTGGCGGCCGTCTCGGCGGCCAGCGCCTGGGCGGCGGCGACCTTCTCGGCCTCGATGCGGGCGCGCTCGGCGTTCAGCGCATCACGCTCTTCGTCGTTCAGCTTGCGGGCGCGCACGCCGGTGTTTTCCGAAATGCGGGCCGACTTGCCGCGACGGTCGCGCAGGTAATAGAGCTTGGCGCGGCGCACCTTGCCGCGGCGCACGATCTCGACGCCCTCGACCATCGGCGAGTAGACCGGGAAAACGCGCTCGACGCCTTCGCCGTAGGAAATCTTGCGGACGGTGAAATTCTCCTGGAAGCCGGAGCCGGAGCGGGCGATGACGACGCCCTCATAGGCCTGGACGCGGGTGCGGCTGCCTTCGGTGACGCGCACCTGGACGCGCACGGTGTCGCCCGGCTGGAATTCGGGCAGCTTGCGCTTGGCTTCGATCTTGGCGGCCTGTTCGGCCTCGAGCTGACGGATGAGATCCATCTCAAATATCCACTTCTTGTTCTTCCGACAGTCAGAGCGTCCTCGGCTCGCCTTGCAGTTCCAACGACCGCTCGGCTATGCCCTTTGTCGAAACATCGGGCAGGGACGGCTACACCGCCATTTGTTGACGGGTCCAGAAGATCGTTCTTCCGGTTCGGGCGGCGACATACAGCTATTTCGGCGCTTTGTCACGTCCAAATGCATGTCGCCCGGAAGTGTGCGCGGTTCTGGGACGACGATACGCATCGAAAAAGAACTTTAAGGCGTATTTTTTGAGCTCCTGGTACCATCTTATTGCCTCGTGCCGGGTTGCGCGAGCCCGCCAAGCTTTCTAAGCCGGGAACGTGTATTCCCGGGCCTTCCCTCCATGACGTTCTCCGATGCCGTCCTGCTTTTCCTCGCGGGCTTTGCCTCCGGCGCCGCCAATGCGGTCGCCGGCGGCGGCACTTTCCTCACCTTCGGCGCCATGACGCTGGTGGGCCTGCCGCCGATCGTCGCCAACGCCACCTCCTCGGTGACGCAGCTGCCGGGCTACATCACCTCGACTCTCGCCTATTGGACCGATATCCGCCACTTCTGGCGTGGCGCCTTGCTGCTTTGCCTGATCTCGGCCTTCGGCGCGCTGGCCGGCTCGCTCATCCTGCTCGGGCTGACCAATCCGTCATTCCGCGCCCTCGTGCCCTGGCTGCTCATCGCCGCGACCGCCCTGTTCGCCGCCGGGCCGTGGCTGAAGCCGGCGGCCGGCCCGGAACATCAGGCCTCGGTCGGCTCGCTCGCCGGTTCGCTCGCGCAATTCGCGACCGCGGTCTATGGCGGCTTCTTCGGCGCCGGCATGGGGGTAATGATGCTCGCCACGCTCGGCCTGACGCAAGCCGGCGATTACCACCGGCTCAACGCGCTGAAGAACATGCTGTCCATCGTGATCGCGGTCGTCGCCATCCTGGTCTTCGTTTCCGGAGGCGTCGTCGCCTGGCCGCAGGCGATCGTCATGATCCCGGGCGTGGCGCTCGGCGGCTATGCCGGGGTATGGATCGCCAAGCGCGTGCCGCAGGCCGTGGTGCGCGGCTTCGTCGTCGCCGTCGGCCTGCTCCTGGCTTTCTACTATTTCACCAAGGGCTGAGGCGGAGCGCCAAGCAGGTCGGGCCGCCGTTCCCGCGTCAGCTTCTCCGCCTCCGCGCGCCGCCATTCGGCAATCTTCTTGTGGTTGCCTGAAACCAGCACGTCCGGGATCGGCCGGCCTTCGAACTCCTGCGGCCGCGTGTAATGCGGATGCTCGAGTAGGCCGTTCTCGAAACTCTCTTCCTCGCCGGACACAGCATTGCCCATGACGCCCGGCAGCAGCCGCACGACGGCGTCGAGCAGCACGAGCGCCGCCGGCTCGCCGCCCGACAGGATGAAATCGCCGATCGAGACCTCCTCGAGCGCCCGCGCGTCGATCAGGCGCTGGTCGACGCCCTCGAAGCGTCCGCAAAGGATGACGACGCCCGGACCGGCGGCAAGCTCGCGCACGCGGGCCTGCGTCAGCGGTTTGCCGCGCGGGCTCATCAGCAGTCTTGGACGCTCATCGCCTGGCGGCGAAGCGTGGTCGATGGCTCGCGCCAGCACGTCGGCGCGCATCACCATGCCGGCTCCGCCGCCGGCCGGCGTGTCGTCGACCGTGCGGTGCCTGTCGGTGGCGAAATCACGGATCTGGATCGTTTCCAGCGACCATGTACCGGCCTCCAGCGCGCGGCCGGCGAGCGACAGGCCGAGCGCGCCCGGGAACATCTCCGGATAGAGCGTCAGCAACGAAGCGGCAAAGCTCAACGGTTGCCCCCGGCATCCTTCGGTCCGCGCGGCCGGCCCTTCGGGTCGAAGCCGGACCGGCCCGGTGCTTCACCATCGTCCTCATCTTCGACCAGGCCAGCCGCCAGCGGATCGACCTCGACGAAACCGTCGGCGATCGAGACATGCGGCACCGCTGCCTGCGTGAACGGGATCAGCACGCCCTTGCGGCCGGCAAGGGTGACATCGAGAATGTCGCCGCCGCCGAAATTATGCACGGCGACGACCTTGCCGATGACGCCCGTGTCGTCCCGGACGTCGAGGCCGACGAGATCGGCATGATAGAACTCGTCCTCCTCGCCGTCGTCAGGCAGCACCGAGCGGTCGACGAAAAGCTCCGTGCCGGCCAAAGCCTCGGCGGCATTGCGGTCGTTGACGCCCTTGAAGCGCACCACCACCACTGTCCCGGCAGGCCTGATATCGGTAATATGGAAGGCACGGCCGTCCTTGGCGAAGAGCGGGCCGTAATCGGCCAGCGCCAGCGGATCGCCGGTGAAGGTCTTCACCCTGAGTTCGCCCTTGATGCCGTGCGCGGCACCGATGACGGCCATCTGTACGGGGTTTTCGAGCTTCGACATGGCGGCACTTCCTTTGCCTTGCTCTAGCCCTCTGACGCCATCATTTCAATGAGGCCCTCTTCACTGCTTCCTAACCCGCATACATGACAATGCCGGCATGCAGGAATTCCTCATCCCAGCCAAACCCGACCTCCAGGCGGCGCGCGAAACGTGGCTGAAGACACTGGCGCATGAGCGCCGGTTGTCGCCGGAGACGGTCGAGGCCTATGAGCGCGACACCCGCCAGTTCCTGCATTTCCTGACCGGACATTGCGGCGGACCGCCCGGCATTTCCGACATCGCCGACCTGCGTCCCGCCGATCTGCGCGGCTTCCTCGCCAAGCGCCGCAGTGACGGCGCAGGCGCCCGCACGCTGGGGCGCGGTCTTGCCGGCATCCGCTCGCTGCTGCGCTTTCTCGAAAAACGCGGCCTCGTCAACGCTGCGGGTGCCATCGCTCTGCGTGCGCCGCGCCAGCCGAAATCGCTGCCCAAGCCGCTGACGGCAAGCGACGCCAGAAAGGTCGTGGCGATGGAGGGCCAACTCGCCGAAGAACCCTGGATCGCGGCGCGCAATGCCGCCGTGCTGACGCTGCTCTACGGCTCCGGCCTGCGCATTTCGGAAGCGCTGGGGTTGACCGGCGCCGATCTGGCGACGGAAGCCGACACCGTGCTGCGCGTCACCGGCAAGGGCGGCAAGACGCGACTGGTGCCGGTGCTGCCGGTGGCCCGCAAGGCGGTGGTGGAATACCGCCGGCTCTGCCCCTTTCATATCGGTCCCGACGGCCTTTTGTTCCGCGGCGCCCGCGGCGGCCCGCTCAACCCGGCCATCATCCAGCGCGAGATGGCGAAGCTGCGCTCGGCGCTGAACCTGCCCGACACGGCAACGCCGCATGCCCTGCGCCACTCCTTCGCCACCCACCTGCTCGGCCGCGGCGGCGACCTGCGCACCATCCAGGAACTGCTTGGCCACGCCAGCTTGTCGACGACCCAGATCTACACCGGCGTCGACACCGCGAGGCTGCTCGACATCTACGAGAAGGCGCATCCAAGGGCGTGAGCCGCCTGAGGTCATCCGGAGCCCTCCGGACTTCGTCATTCCAGGGCGGAGCAAGGAGCGAAGCGACGCGCGCAGACCCTGGAATCCATGCCGTGACCTCAACGCTCCGCGACTGAGCAAAATTCTGCATCGCCGCATTCCACGGCCCACATAACGGAATGGATCCTCGGGTCTGCGCGCGTCTCTTCGCTCCTTGCTCGCCCGTGGATGACGATGCGATGGGCGTTTCGGCCAATCGCCGAGGTATTCGATCCGCCAACCCGAGCGAACGTCAAAGCTCACCGCATCGCAAACAATTTCACCTGCCGATTAACCGTTTGGCCGCTTTTCAGCGCTAAGACGCTTCCCATGAAACGCGTCATCGCCATTGCCGACCGCGCGGCCGTTATCTCGTTGAAGCTGCTTGCGGCGCTCAACCTGCTGTTTTTCCTGTCCTTCATCGTCGTTCTGCTGCTCGCAAGCCGGGCGCATGCCGAAGCGCCGAATTGCGCCGGCACCGATCTGTTGACCGCGCTGGAGAAGAACGATCCGGCCGCCTTCCAGAAGGTCGAGGCCGAATCGGCGGCCGTACCCAACGGCAAGGGCCTGCTGTGGAAGCTGGAGAAGCCGGGCGAAAAACCGTCCTATCTGTTCGGCACCATGCACATGACCGACACGCGCGTCACCACGCTGCCGGCCGCCGCGCAGAAAGCCTATGCCGGCGCCGGCACCGTCGTCATCGAAACCACCGATGCGATGGACAAGGCCAAGATGATGGCCGCGATGGCCAGCGAACCCGGCCTGATGATGTTCACCGACAACACCACGCTGTCGTCGCTGCTGTCGCCGGACGATGCGGCGGCGCTGAACAAGGGGCTCGACGCCCGCGGCATCCCGCCGGCGACGGTCGCCAAGATGAAGCCGTGGATTCTGTCGGCGATGATGGCGTTGCCGGCCTGCGAGGTGGCGCGCCAGAGCGCCGGCGAACCCGTGCTGGACGTCAAGCTCGCTTCGGAGGCCAAGGCCTCTGGCAAGGACGTCGAAGGGCTCGAGACCGCCGTTGGCCAGCTGCGCGCGATGGCTTCGCTGCCGCTCGAATTCCACATGAAGAGCCTGGTCGAGACCATGAAGCTCGGCGACAAGGTCAACGACGTCAACGAAACGATGATCGTGCTCTACCAGCGTGGCGAGATCGGCATGTTCTGGCCGCTGTTCAAGGCGGTGCTGCCCGAGACCGCCGATGACCAGGCCGGCTATGCCGCCTTCGAGCAGACCATGATCACCAGCCGCAACAAGGTGATGGCCGCGAATGCGATGCCGATTCTGGCCAAGGGCAACGTCTTCATGGCCGTCGGCGCCATGCATCTGCCCGGTCCGGAAGGACTGGTCGAGGATTTTCGCAAGGCAGGGTATAGTGTTACCGCCGTCAACTGAGTCGTCTGGCGGCTGGCGGACCTGAAAACGCCGGTTTTTCAGCGCTTTCCGTCCGTTTGCGTGAAACCCGATGCGGGATCAGCGCGTTGATGGCTGTTATTTTGATGACTTTCATCCAAGGAGGACACGTTTCATGGCGAACCCTAACGACCCCTTCACCCCTTCGAGCCCGCCTCCCAGATCGGGTGGCGGCGGCAGCGGGTGGCTGATCGCCCTTGTTGTCATTATCCTGGCCATTGTTGCGTATTATGTCTTTGGCAGAAGCGGCGGCGAGCATGCGCCCGCCCCGGCTGAGCCGCCGGCCGCCAGCACGCCGGCTCCCGCGCCCGCGACGCCCGCTCCGGCTCCAGAGCCTGCGCCCGCTCCGGCGCCAGCCCCGGCTCCTGCACCCGCGCCAGCCCCTGCGCCCGCTCCGGCTCCAGCACCGGCTCAGTAATCGAACTGCAGCTTGAAAACGAACGGCCCGTCGAAAGGCGGGCCGTTTTGTTTTGTGTCACTGTCTCCAGCTTCGGAAAATGCTCAAGTAGAACTGCGCAGAGATCTTGACCGGTCGGCTCTGCTTGCGTTGGCAGGTGGCATGCGTTGGGGATTGGCCGAAACGCCCATCGCGATCGTCATTCCAGTCTAATCATCCGGCATCGGACTGGCCGGCCAGGGCAGCCGATGGCGCAGCTCTTCGACCAGGACCCGCTCATTCTCCGAATAGTCGATCGGAACGACGACGAGATTGACGCCGCCCGCGGCAAAGGCCTGCTCAAGGGCCGGTCTCAGCTCGGCAATGGCGCCTACCCTGGTGCCCTTGGCGCCGTAGGCTTCGGCATAGCGGACGAAATCGGGATTCCCGAAGGTCATGCCGAAATCGGGAAAATCGTCGACCGCCTGCTTCCAGCGGATCATGCCGTAGGCATGGTCCTCGATGATCAGGACCACGAGGTTGAGCTTCAACCTGACGGCGGTTTCCAGCTCCTGGCTGTTCATCATGAAGCCGCCATCGCCGCAAACCGCCATGACGCGGCGTTCTGGAAAAAGCATCGCCGCCATCATCGCCGACGGCAGGCCGGCACCCATCGTGGCCAACGCATTGTCGAGCAGCAACGTGTTGGCGACGCGCGTGCGGTAGTTGCGCGCGAACCAGATCTTGTACATGCCATTGTCGAGCGCCAGGATGCCGTCGGCCGGCATCACCGCGCGCACGTCGTGCACCAGGCGCTGCGGCGTGAAGCGGTCCTCGCTGTCGCGCGCCGCGATGCGGCTCAATATCCCCTCGCGCAACGGCAGCAGTGCCTGTGCGTTGGGAATGTTGCCTTCCAGGCGGTCGGCCAACAGCCTGAGCGACGCGGCGATATCGCCGATCACCTCGGTTTGCGGGAAATAGACCTGTTCGACGGTGGCCGGCTGGTAGCCGACATGAATGACCTTCGGACCGTCGGCGCCCATGATGAAGGGCGGCTTCTCGACCGTGTCGTGGCCGATCGTGATGATGAGATCCGCCCGCTCGATCGCCTCATGCACATAGTCGCGCTCGGACAGGGCGGCTGTGCCCATATAGAGCTCGGTCCCACCCGGCACCGTGCCCTTGCCCATCTGGGTGGTGAAATAAGGAATGCCGGTCCGCAGAACGAACTGGGCGAGGTCCGAGGTCGAGCGCGGCCGCGAGGCGGCGGCGCCCATCATCGCCAGCGGCCGCTCGGCCTCTATGATCATCTGCGCGGCGCGGTCGAGCGCAAGCGGGCTCGCCAGCGGCAGCTCGACGGGGTGCGGCGGAATCGGCGCCACGGCGTCGCATTCCTCGGCGGCGATGTCTTCGGGCAGCTCCAGATGCACCGGCCCCGGACGCTCCTCGCCGGCCACACGGAAAGCCTCGCGCACCACGCCCGGGATCATCCTGGGCGAAACGATCTGACGCGAAAGCTTGGTCAGGGGTTTCATCGCCGCGACGACGTCGACGATCTGGAACCGGGCCTGCCTGGACGACCTGACGCCCTTTTGTCCGGTGATCATGACCATGGGCATGGCCCCGAGCAGCGCGTAGGCCGCGCCTGTGGTCAGGTTCAAGGCGCCCGGGCCAAGTGTGGTGATGCAGACGCCGGGCCTGCCGGTGAGCCGGCCGTGGGTGGCGGCCATGAACGCGGCCGCTTGCTCATGGCGGGTCAGGATAAGCTCGATCGAGGATTTTCGAATGGATTCGACGACGTCGAGATTCTCCTCGCCCGGTATGCCGAAGATGCGATCCACGCCTTCATTCTCGAGGGCGGCAACAAGCAGATCGGAGCCTTTGGACACGAGGTATCTCCTAGAGCGTTTCACCGTTTCATAAAAACGGCGAACCGCTCTATCTCTTTGTTTTTACGCAATTCCGGACGGAATACCGCTCACACTTTTCCTGGAATTGCTCAAGCGAACCTTGCGAAACGAGCCATGCCGAACGCTGACGCGTATCGCCCTTCGGTTCGGGACTAGATATGGATAGGCTTGAAGAAGGTTGCCAGCGCCGCTTCCTTCACCGCTTCCGACATTGTCGGATGCGCGTGGCAGGTGCGGGCAAGGTCCTCCGACGAGCCGCCGAATTCCATCAGCACCGCCGCCTCGTGGATCATCTCGCCGGCGCCGAAGCCAACGATATGCACGCCGAGCACGCGGTCGCTGGCCTTGTCGGCCAGGATCTTCACGAAGCCGTCGGTGTGCAGCATGGCGCGCGCGCGGCCATTGGCGCTGAACGGGAATTTGCCGACCTTGTAGTCGATGCCGGCCTTCTTCAATTCCTCCTCGGTCTTGCCGACGGAGGCGATCTCCGGGCTGGTGTAGACGACGCTCGGAATGACGTCGTAGTTCACGTGCCCGGCCTGGCCGGCGATCGTCTCGGCCACCGCCACGCCCTCGTCCTCGGCCTTGTGCGCCAGCATCGGCCCGGCGATCACGTCGCCGATGGCATAGATGCCGGGCACATTAGTCCTCAGATGTCCATCGGTCTTGACCCTGCCGCGCTCGTCGAGATCGACGCCGGCTTCCTCCAGCCCCAGGCTGTCGGCATAGGGCCGGCGTCCGGTGGCGACCAGCACCACATCCGCCTCGATCGTCTCAGCGGCACCGCCCTTGACCGGCTCGAAGGTCACGGTCGCGCCCTTCTTGGCCTTGGCCACACCCGTGACCTTGGCGCCGAGCTTGAACTCGAAGCCCTGTTTGGAGAGCAGCCGCTGGAACTGCTTCGATACCTCACCGTCCATGCCGCCCAGGATGTTGTCGAGGAACTCGACGACCGTGACCTTGGCGCCCAGCCTTGCCCACACCGAGCCGAGCTCCAGCCCGATGACACCGCCGCCGACCACCACGAGATGCTCCGGCACCTTGGCCAGCGACAGCGCGCCGGTGGAGGACACGATCACCTTCTCGTCGAAATCGACCTTGACGCCCGGAATGCCGGCGACATCCGAGCCCGTGGCGATGACGATGTTCTTCGTCTCAATCTCCTCGACCTTGCCATCCTCGCCGGTCGCCGAAACCTTGCCGGCGGAGATCACCTTGCCGGTGCCGCGGAAGGAATCGATCTTGTTCTTCTTGAACAGGAAGGCGACGCCATTGACGTTGGAGGCGACCGTCGTGTCCTTATGCGCCATCATCTTCTTCAGATTGAGCTTCGGCGCCGGTATCTCGACGCCCAGCGTATCGAAGGCATGGCCAGCCTCGGCGAACATCTCGGAGGCGTAGAGCAGCGCCTTCGACGGGATGCAGCCGATGTTGAGGCAGGTGCCGCCGAAGGTGGCGTTCTTCTCCACCACCGCCGTCTTCAGCCCGAGCTGCGCCGCCTTGATGGCGCAGACATAGCCGCCCGGCCCCGACCCAATGATAACCACGTCATAAGCCATGATAGAATCCTTCTTATCCGGCCTTTAGCGGCCGCCGCTCACATTCAGGATCGCGCCCGTTATATAGGAGGCCGCGTCCGACAGAAGATAGAGAACCGCGCTGGCGACTTCGTCCGCCGTGCCGGCGCGTTTCATCGGCAGCATGTCCTGCATCCGCGCCACACGGTCCGGCTGGCCGCCCGAGGCATGGATTTCAGTCTCGGTGATGCCGGGGCTGACCGCATTGACGCGGATACCTTCCAGCGCCACCTCGCGCGCCAGCCCCATGGTCATGGTATCGATCGCGCCCTTGGAGGCGGCGTAGTCGACATATTCGCCGGGCGAGCCCAGCCGGGCGGCGGCGGAGGAGATGTTGACGATGGCGCCGCCCTTGCCGCCATGCCGCGTCGACATGCGCCTCACCGCCTCGCGTGCGCACAGGAACGAGCCGACGACATTGATGCGCATCATGCGCTCCAGCCGCTCGACACTCATCTCGTCGACCCGCGCCTTGAGGTCGACGATGCCGGCATTGTTGACGAAAGCGTCGAGCTGGCCGAAGGCCCGGTCCACGGCTTCGAACATCGCGATGACATCGGCCTCGTTGCCGACATCGCCCTTCACTGCGAAGGCATCTCCACCGGCGGCCTTGATCTCGGCGACCAGCGCATCCGCCGCGGCTTGATTGGAGACATAGTTGACTGCCACCCGGTAGCCGGCCCCGATCGCCTGGCGGCATATGGCGGCGCCTATGCCGCGGCTGCCGCCGGTGACCAGCAGCGTCTTTTTCTCGGCGCTCATTCCTGGCAGCCTTTCAGCACGAAGATGTCCCACGGCACTTTGGAAAAGCCGGCGGGACCGTAAGCCGCCGACATCTCCAGCGACGGCCCGAGATCGGGGAAGATCAGGCTTTTCGGCGCGTCGACGCCCTCGGCCGGCAGCAGGCCGACGCCGCCCTTCTCGTCGGCGCTGTAGATGACGCCTTCCCACACGGTGCAGGCGGCGAGCTCCTCGCCGGTGACGTCGCCCGTCGGGCATTTGTACATCAGCGAGCCATGCGGCCGCGCCGCCGATCCTTCCGTCCACATCGCGATGCCGTCGAGCACTACATTGTTGTCGAGGATCATGCGGAAGGCATTGGTGATCGTGGCCGAGGTGCCGGCCGGCGTGAAGTCGATCTCGGCACCGCTCTGCGCTTCGCCATAGACGGCGAGCTGGATCGGGCAGGCGGCCTGGGCGGCGGAAGCCGACAATAAAACCGCCGATCTAGCCATCCACCGGATTATGAGTGAGGCAAGTATCCTCATCGATCGGCCTCGTTACGGCCATCCGCGTTCTCGAGCACTTCGAAGTCGGTCATCAGGAGCAAAGGTTCGCCGGCGGCGTCCAGCCCCCAGAAGGATCGATACGAGCCATCGCCATAGCCAGTATCGAACATAACGACATTGATCGGGTTTCCTTCGATCGGACTATCGATACAAAACCTGTCGATACTGCACGCGACGCCGGCGAGATAGTCGTCAAGTTCCTCTTGGTCAGACATTATCGTCAGGACCGACTTGTCCATAAATGACGCAACCGCGTCATCAACGATAAATTCAAGAAATTCAGACTTATAGACCGGTGGGCGATCGGCAACGAAGGTCGCCAATTCCCAGCGTGCTGGCAAGCCGGGGCCGAACCGCAAGACCGCTGCGGCAATGCAGCCTTGCGCCTGAAGCAGTATGACCGGGTAGCGCCCCGGCTTTACCTTGCGGCTAAACGGCGGCCGCCCCAGTCCGGTGATGAGCGGGTCGCAGGCGACGATTTCGCCGGTGGGCAATTCAAGCTCACCGATCGTGATGGCGGTGATGTTCCGTTCTGCCATTTCGGCAAAGCTGAGAGCGAAGACGCCGAGGTTGCTGCTGATCTCGGCGGCGTCCCAATCGGCGGGCGAAGCGACCACGGGCAAGTCGGAAAAAAGCCAGACGCGTCCACGCCGAAGGAATCGGCGTAAGGCATCTGACCAACCGCTCATTGCGGATCAGCTCCGATCACAGATCGAGCACCAGCCGCTCGGGATCCTCCAGGCTTTCCTTGACGCGCACCAGGAAGGTCACCGCTTCTTTGCCGTCGACGATGCGATGATCGTAGCTGAGCGCCAGATACATCATCGGGCGGATGACGATCTGGCCGCCGACCACCATCGGCCGGTCCTGGATCTTGTGCATGCCGAGAATGCCCGATTGCGGCGCGTTCAGGATCGGCGTCGACATCAGCGAGCCATAGACGCCGCCATTGGAGATGGTGAAGGTGCCGCCCTGCATGTCCGCCACCGAAAGCTTGCCGTCGCGCGCGGCGAGGCCTAGGCGTCCAATCTCCTTTTCGATCTCGGCGATCGACATCTGGTCGGCGTCGCGCACCACCGGCACCACAAGGCCCTTGTCGGTGCCGACGGCGACGCCGACATGCGCGAAGTTCTTGTAGATGATGTCGGTGCCGTCGATCTCGGCATTGACCGCCGGGATCTCCTTCAGCGCATGCGTCACCGCCTTGGTGAAGAAGCCCATGAAGCCGAGCTTCACGCCATGCTTCTTCTCGAACACGTCCTTGTATTTGGCCCGCAGCGCCATAACCGCGCTCATATCCACCTCGTTGAAGGTGGTGAGCATGGCGGCGGTCGACTGCGCCTCCTTCAAGCGGCGCGCGATGGTCTGGCGCAGCTTCGTCATGCGCACGCGCTCCTCGCGCGGCGCATCCTCGGCCGAGGACGGCGCGCGGGCGACGACCGGCGCAGGTGCCGCCTTCGGCGTCTCGGCCGGCTGCGAGGGCGCGCCCTTGGCGATGGCGTCGAGCACATCGCCCTTCAGCACCTGACCGCGCTTGCCGGAACCGGAGAGCTGGTCGACCGAGAGATTGTGCTCCGCGATAAGCTTGGCCGCGGCCGGCGCCGGCGGCATGGTGCGCGGCTCGATCGGACCGTTGTCGCCAGCGATCTTGGCGGTCTCGGCCGCGGCCTGCTTAACCGAAGACGCGGCATCCGGGCTGGAAGCCTGCGCCACTGCCTGCGGCTTCGTGGCCGGAGCCGCGCCGCCCGCCGAAATCGAGCCGAGCAGCGCGCCGACATTGACCGTCTCGCCTTCCTTGACGGTGATCTCGGCCAGCGTTCCGGCGCCCGCGGCAGGCACTTCCACCGTCACCTTGTCGGTTTCGAGCTCGACCAGGGGCTCATCGGCGGCGATCGCGTCGCCGACCTTCTTGAACCACTTGCCGACGGTCGCCTCGGTGACGGATTCGCCCAGAGTGGGGACGCGGATTTCGGTAGCCATTGTGCCTGTCCGTTCTCTTGTCTTTTTGAGGTCTGTTTCGTCCGGTTATTCGCCGAGAGCGTCGTCGAGCAGCGCGGCGAGCTGGCTGAGATGCTTCGACATCAGGCCGGTCGCCGGCGAGGCCGAGGCCGGCCGCCCGGTGTAGCGCACCCGCTGATGCTTGGCGTCGATATGCGCCAACACCCATTCAAGATAGGGGTCGATGAACGACCAGGCGCCCATATTCTTGGGCTCCTCCTGGCACCACACCATCTCGGCATTGCGGAAACGCGACAGCTCGGTGATCAGCGCCTTGGCCGGGAACGGATAGAGCTGTTCGACGCGCAAAAGGTAGATGTCGTTGATGCCGCGCTTCTCGCGCTCCTCATAGAGGTCGTAATAGACCTTGCCCGAGCACAGCACGACGCGGCGGATCTTGGAGTCCTTGACCAGCTTGATCGGCTGGTCGGCCAAGAGCTGCGCATCGTCCCACAGCAGCCGGTGGAACGAGCTCTCGCCCGAAATCTCCGACAGCGTCGACACCGCCCGCTTGTGGCGCAGCAGCGACTTCGGCGTCATCAGGATCAGCGGCTTGCGGAAGTCGCGCTTCAACTGCCGGCGCAGGATGTGGAAATAGTTGGCCGGCGTGGTGACGTTGGCGACCTGCATGTTGTCTTCCGCGCAGAGCTGCAGGAAGCGCTCGAGGCGGGCGGATGAATGCTCCGGCCCCTGGCCCTCATAGCCATGCGGCAGCAGGCAGACGAGACCCGACATGCGCAGCCACTTGCGCTCGCCCGACGAGATGAACTGGTCGAACACCACCTGGGCGCCGTTGGCGAAGTCGCCGAACTGCGCTTCCCAAAGCGTCAGCGCCTTGGGCTCGGCCAGGCTGTAGCCGTATTCGAAGCCCAGCACCGCCTCTTCCGACAGCATCGAGTTGATGACTTCGTAGCCGGCCTGCGCCGCCGAGAGGTTGTTGAGCGGGATGTAGCGGGTCTCGTCGCGCTGGTCGTAGAGCACCGAATGGCGCTGCGAGAAGGTGCCGCGCTCCGAATCCTGGCCGGAAAGCCGGATCGGGTTGCCGTCGAGCAGGATGGCGCCGAAGGCCAGCGCTTCGGCCGTCGACCAGTCGATGCCTTCGCCGGACTCGATCGCCTGGCGGCGGTTCTCGAGGAAGCGCAGGATCGTCTTGTGCGCCTCGAAATCCTTCGGCACCTCAGTCAGCTTCTTGCCG
Source organism: Mesorhizobium sp. M2A.F.Ca.ET.042.01.1.1 (assembly GCF_003997405.1). NCBI lineage: Bacteria > Pseudomonadati > Pseudomonadota > Alphaproteobacteria > Hyphomicrobiales > Phyllobacteriaceae > Mesorhizobium > Mesorhizobium sp. M2A.F.Ca.ET.042.01.1.1. Next base: position 466 of record NZ_RZRX01000073.1, on the reverse strand, counting down.
ATCTCCTTCAGCGTGCGCACCGGCACGGCTGTCTTGCCGCGCCGTTGCTCATCCTGGTTGTCGGCGGTGCGCAGGCCGGACCACGCGCCATCCAGCCAGTCGGCCTTGTTCGGCTTGTAGCTCTGGCCGACTTCCCACTCGGCTTCCAGATGCGCGCGCCAGTCGGCCCGCATCTTGTCGACCTCGGCCTGGGTGACGTGGCCCTCCGCGATCAGCCGGTCGGCATAGATCTGCACCACCGTCTTGTGGGTGCGGATGTTGCGGTACATGATCGGCTGGGTGAAGGCCGGCTCGTCGCCCTCATTGTGGCCGAAGCGGCGATAGCAGAACATGTCCACGACTACCGGCTTGTGGAACTTCATGCGGAACTCGGTCGCGACCTTGGCGGCGTGCACCACGGCTTCCGGATCGTCGCCATTGACGTGGAAGATCGGCGCCTCGATCATCTTGGCCACATCCGACGGAT
>NZ_RZRX01000072.1:0-25336 GCF_003997405.1 Mesorhizobium sp. M2A.F.Ca.ET.042.01.1.1 | reverse complement strand
CGCCTGCGCATAGCCGGTGCCGAAGGTCAGCCCGCCGGACGCGACGCCGATCACCGCCACGGCGAACCCGCAGACGGCCGCCACGACCAGCGCGCGCGGCAGCGGCTGCAGCGCGTTCCAGCGCCGGATGCGGCGCATGACTTTCAACGCCGAAAGCGAGAACAGCGCGCCGACCCCGCCGCCGATGATGCCGCAGGCCAGCACCAGCGGCCAGTCGGAGGCGAAGGCGACCGTGTCCCTGGCGACGCCGAAATAGGTGTAGTTGCCGAGCAGCCCGAGCGAGGCGAGGCCGGCCAGGATCACCGCCGTCAGCACCAGCCCGTTGGTGCGCGCCTCATAGGCGCGGCCCATTTCCTCGATGGCGAAGACGATGCCGGCGAGCGGCGTGTTGAAGGCGGCGGCTATGCCGGCGGCGGATCCCGCAAGGATCAGCCCGCGCGCCTGCGCCATGCCGCCCCAGCGCGCCGCCTGCAGCATCACCGAGGCGCCGACCTGCACCGTCGGGCCTTCGCGGCCGATCGAGGCGCCGCAGGCGAGGCCGACGATGGTGAGCGCGATCTTGCCCACCACCAGCCTGAGCGACAGGATGCGGCTGCGATCGTCCTCGTCGCGGAGATGCCGCGCCGCGATCGCCTGCGGAATGCCGCTGCCTTGCGATCCCGGGAAGAAGGAATGCGCCAGCCAGGCGCAGAGCACGAACCCAAGCGGCGTCACGACGAGGGGCAGATAGAAGCGCCAGCCGCCCTCATTGCCGGTCATGACGTGGAACAAGGCCTGCGCGCGGTCGGCGAGCAGGGCGAACAGGACGCTGATCAGGCCGATTGAGATGGCGCCGGCCCAGAAGACGAGCCGCGGCTGCCAGACGCGGCGCGACACCCACATGGCGTGGGAACGCCGCAGCATCGGGTACTTTCGGGATATGCCTGCCATGACCGTCCTCTTGAGGGTCACCCGCCCTAGCATACTGGCCGAGGCGATCAACCCGCGAGGGCGGGCCGATACTATGCCGGCAAGGTCGAGAAACGGTGCTCGAGGATCGCGGCTGGCAGGATCGCCGGAGATGTCGCCGGATGGCAGATAACCCGCCGGCGTGCCGGCCGGCGGGGAGGTCGGCACGCGCGGTCGGCGAGGTCACATCGCCATTTTTTCACATTCCGCCTGGGCCTTCTTGGTCGACGTATCGATCATGTAGGCCTTGCCCTTGGCGTCGGTGATCATCATCATGCAATGCTTGATGGGCTTGGCCATCTTCATCATGTCGGCGCTCATCTTGGCGTCCGGCATCATGGTGCCCATGTGACCGTCCGGCATGATCGCTGTCACCTGGCCGCCCTTCATCATGGTCATGGCGCCCATTGCGTCCTCTGCGAAGGCCTGCGAGGCGTAAAGACCGGCCAGGCCGGCAATGACTGCGAACTTGATCGAATGCATCTGAACAACTCCCATTGTTGAGGGGCATGGTCGCCCCCTTCAGGTTCGCGGACGCGTCTCGATTGGTTACGCCAACACGAATATGTGATCGATTTTCAGAAGGCGGCGGCCGTCAGCGCCGCATTTCGGCGCGGCAGGAGGTCAAGATTTGTTGACCTCTGTGCCAGCCGAAATCGCTATCGCTTCGCATCGATCGGGCCATAAAGCAGTCCGGTGCGGCGGGACGCCTGGCCGGCAGGGCCGCGCAAGGTGATCGCCGGCTTGATCGCGGATGGCTCGCGGGCGGGCCACCGCTTCCTGCACGACGGAACTGGCGGACAATTGGAACAGCATCTCTTTGCGACCGACCGCGACCCGCGTCTCAAGCTGATCATCCCGGCCATCGTCGCCATCGCCTTCCTGATGGAACAGCTCGATTCCACCATCCTCACCACCGCCATTCCGGCCATCGCGCAAAGCCTCGACACAACGCCGGTCCGGCTCAATCTGGCGATCACCACCTACATCCTGACCCTGGCCGTGTTCATCCCGGTCAGCGGCTGGTTCGCAGACCGGTTCGGCGCGCGAAAAATCTTCGCCCTGGCGCTCTTCACCTTCACCCTCGGCTCGGTCCTGTGCGGCGTGGCCGACAGCGTCGGCATGCTTTTGGCCATGCGCGCGCTGCAGGGCCTGGGCGGGGCGATGATGACGCCGGTCGGGCGGCTGATCCTGCTGAGGTCCTTTCCGCGCAGCGGGCTGATCACCGCCATGACCTACATGACTTTGCCGGCGATCGTCGGTCCCGTCATCGGACCGCTGCTCGGCGGCCTCTTGACCACCTATGCCTCCTGGCGCTGGATCTTCTATGTCAACGTGCCGTTCGGCCTCATCGGGATTTTCGCCGCCTTGCGCTTCGTCGACGATTTCCACGGCGAGGAAGCGCAGCCTTTCGACTTCGCCGGCTTCCTCATGGTGGGGGCTGGCGCGGCGCTCCTGCAATTCGGCCTGGAGAATATCGGCAGGCCGATCATTTCGCCGCTGGCGACCATGCTGGTGCTGGCGGCCTCGGTCCTGCTCCTCTTCGCCTTCAGCCGCTATGCGCGCCGCGTCGCGGCGCCCGCGGTCGATCTCACGCTGTTCCGCTTCCGCTCCTTCTGGATCGGCACGCTGGCCGGCGGGCTCTGCCGCATCGGCCTCAACGGCGCGCCGTTCCTGTTGCCGCTGATGCTGCAGGTCGGCTTCGGCATGAGCCCGGTCACGTCCGGATCGCTGACTTTCGTCGGCAGCTTCGGCGCGCTGCTGATGCGGCCGCTGCTGTCCTTCTTCCTGCGGCGCTTCGGTTTCAAGGCCGTGCTGAGCGGCAGCGCCGTGGTCGGCTCTGTTGCCGTGGCGGGCTTTGCCCTGCTCGACGCTGACACCCCGCATTGGCTGATCGGCCTCTATGTCTTTTGCTTCGGCATTGTTCGTTCGGCGCAGTTCATGTCGTCCAACACGCTGTCCTACGCCGACCTGCCGGCCGAGAAGCTCAGCCGCGCCACCAGCCTGGGCGGCGTCCTGCAGCAGCTCAGCGTCTCGCTCGGCGTTTCGATCGCCGCCATGGTGCTCGGCCTCGTCTCCGGGGAGGTGCATGCGCCGACGGCGAGCCAGTTCCATTGGGCGTTCCTGCTGACGGCGGTGATCCCGCTGCTTTCCATTCCGGGGTTCTTCTTCCTGCATCCGGAAGACGGCCAGCAGGTCAGCGGCCATCGCCGCAAGGCGGAAGTTCAAGGGTAAGCCCGGCGCATGACTCCGGCGCCAAGCTGTGCTATGCGCCGCGCTTCCTGTCAGGCCGGTGCTGAAATCGGCCGCAAATCGCTTATATTGGCGCCACCATGACCGTTTCGCTTGACCTTACCGCCGAAGGCGCCCGTGACGCCTTGCGCCGCGCAGCCCCAGCAGAAAAGCCGTCCCTGATCGGCCTGACCCGCGCCGAGCTCGGCGAGGCCCTCGTCGGTGCAGGCATCGTGCCGGAGCGCCAGGCGAAAATGCGCGCCCAGCAGCTCTGGCACTGGATGTATGTGCGCGGCATCTCCGACTTCGCGCATATGTTCAACATCTCCAAGGACCTGCGCGCCGCGCTCGACAGGCATTTCACCGTCGCCCGGCCGGAGATCGTCGAGGAGCAGATTTCTTCCGACGGCACGCGCAAATGGCTGTTCCGCTTTCCGCCGCGCGGCGCCGGCCGCCCGGTCGAGATCGAGACCGTCTATATCCCCGAGGAAGGCCGCGGCACGCTCTGCATCTCCTCGCAGGTCGGCTGCACGCTGACCTGCTCCTTCTGCCACACCGGCACGCAGAAGCTGGTGCGCAATTTGACGACGGAAGAGATCCTGGCGCAGCTGCTCACCGCGCGCGACCGGCTCGGCGACTTCCCTGACCGCGACACGCCGGACGGCGCCATCGTGCCGGCCGAGGGCCGCAAAGTGTCGAACATCGTCATGATGGGCATGGGCGAGCCGCTCTACAATTTCGAGGCGGTGAAGAAGGCGCTGCTGATCGCCTCCGACGGCGACGGCCTGTCCCTGTCGAAGCGACGGATCACGCTCTCGACCTCCGGCGTCGTGCCCGAGATCGCCCGCACCGGCGAGGAGATCGGCGTCATGCTGGCGATCTCGCTGCATGCCACCAATGACGACCTGCGCGACCTTCTGGTGCCGATCAACAAGAAATTCCCGCTGAAGGAGCTGATCGCCGCCTGCAAGGCCTATCCCGGCCTCTCCAATGCCAAGCGCATCACCTTCGAATATGTGATGCTGAAGGACGTCAACGATTCCCTCGATGACGCCAGAGCGCTGGTGAGGCTCTTGAAGGGCATTCCGGCCAAGATCAATCTGATCCCGTTCAACCCGTGGCCCGGCACCAACTACCAGTGCTCGGACTGGGAGACGATCGAGAAGTTTGCCGACTACATAAACAATGCCGGCTACGCCTCGCCGATCCGCACGCCGCGCGGCCGCGACATCCTCGCCGCCTGCGGCCAGCTCAAGTCGGAGTCCGAGCGCATGCGCAAAGTCGATCGGCTAGCGCTCGAAGCCATGATGATCGCGGGGCACGGCGAGGCGTGAGGCGCCTCATCGCCTATCTCGTCCGCTTCGCCGTCATCCTGATTGGCTATATTGTCGGCTCGCTGGCGGCGAGCGCCTTTCTCAACGCGCTTTTCCTCGGCTATTTCGGCTATGCGCTGGAGCCAGGCCACCCGACTATCGCGTCGGCGCTCTATTTTTCGGTGCCGTTCGTGGCGCTGTTCGTCGCCTATTTCGCCTTCATGCCGGCGGCCGTCGTGATCCTGGCGGCCGAGGTGCTTGGCCGGCGCGACTGGCTGTTCTATGCGCTGGGCGGCGCGGTCGTCGCCATCGTCTTCCTCGGCTTCGTGCATAATGTGGGCGACGCCAATTTCGATGTTACCGCGACCAATGCCCGCTTGGCCGTGATCGGCTGCGGCATGGTCGGCGGCATCTTCTATTGGCTCTCCGCCGGCCGTTGGGCCGGAAGCTGGCGCCGCGACCCGCTGCCCGACGCGGACCCTTGAGCTGATGACGAAAAGTTGCAGACTTTTCTGCAGCGGATCATGTCAAAACCCATCGACTTGAACAGGCTGCCCGAATCGAATTCGGCCCGCCGTGCCGAGACATTCTGGCAAGACCGACAGGAGCAGGCCGTGGCGGAAGGCGAAATGAATGGCGGCTCGGCCGCCGCTGTGGCGGAACGGCTCGATCAACCGGCCGAGCGCAGTCCGTCTGGCCTCGGCGCCGGCCTGCTGTTCATTCTCTCGATTGCCTGCGGCGTAAGCGTTGCCACCATTTACTTCCCCCAGGCGATCACGCTGCTGATCGCGTCCGACCTGCACGTCCCTGCCGACACGGCGGCCCTGGTCGTCACCACCGCCCAACTTGGCTATGCGCTTGGCCTTCTGCTGCTGGTGCCGTTGGGCGACCGGCTTCCGCATCGTCCGCTTGTCGCAACCCTGTTGACGCTGACGGCCGCAGCACTTCTGATCGCCAGCCAGGCGCCGACGCTGCCGGTGCTGGCAGTCGCAAGCATGGCGACGGGCATCACCACCGTGGTGCCGCAGATCCTGCTGCCGATGGCGGCCGGACTGATGCCGCCGGAGCGGCGCGGGGCGGTCACCGGCACGCTGCTCAGCGGATTGCTGGCCGGCATTCTTTTGGCCCGCACCTTCGGCGGCTTTCTCGGCGAGCAACTCGGCTGGCGCGGACCGTACTTGGTCGCCGCGGCGGCGCTGTTCGCCTTCGCCGTTCTGCTTGGCCTCGTGCTGCCCAGGACGGCGCCGACATCTTCGCAGCGTTATCCTTCGCTGGTCGCGGCGGCCTTCATCCTCTTTCGCGACGAGCCGGAGCTGCGCCGCTCCTGCCTTTACCAGGCGCTGATGTTCGGCGCCTTTACCGCCGCCTGGACAAGCATTGCCTTGCTGCTTGGCGGACCGCTGTACCATCTCGGCGGCCAGGCGGTCGGGCTGATCGCGCTGGTCGGCGCGGCCAGCGTGTTCTGCACGCCGGTCGTCGGCCGGCTGATCGACCGCAAGGGCCCAGACGTCGTCAGCCCGCTCGCCTTTGTCACCGGCATCGCGGCGGCGATCGTTCTACTCGGCGGCGCGCTTGGCGGAGCAACAGGCCTGCTGGCGCTCACGGCGGGCATGCTGCTTCTCGATATCGCCGTGCAAAGCGGTCAAACCGCCAACCAGGCGCGTGTCTTCGCGATCCGGCCCGACGCCCGCAGCAGGCTCAACACGGCCTATATGACCTCAGTTTTCCTCGGCGGCAGCGCCGGCTCATGGATCGGCGTCAAGATCTACGGCCATTGGGAATGGCCGGGCGTCTGCGCGCTCATCGCTGCCGCGGCGACGATCGCTCTCGCAAGGCATGCGGTGAAGATATATCGCTGAACCCTTGCCGATTGCCGCAAGCGCCGAGCGACAGCTACTTCGCCTGCGCGGTCAGGATCTTGAGCGCGAAGGCCGAGAACACGCCGCCGAACAGATAATCGACCACGCGGGTGACCCGCGGGCTGGCCTTCATGGCCGCCGAGAACTTTTCCGCCGCCAGCACCATCGGCGCCGTCACCGGGATCGACAGCGTGATGAACATCACGCCGAGGAAGAACAGCTTTCCGGACGCGTTCGGATCATGCGCGGACACGAATTGCGGCAGGAAGGTCATGAAGAACAGGATGATCTTCGGGTTGAGCAGGTTGACGCCGAGCCCGGCCGCCCAGCTGCGGAACAGCGAAACCTGCGGTCCCGTCCGCTTCTCCGGTGAGAAGGCCGAGCCCTTCGTGACCGCCTGCCAGGCCAGGAACACTAGGTAGCCGGCGCCGAAGATCTTGAGCACGAAGAAGGCCATCGGCGAAGCGACGATCAGCGCCGAGATGCCGACTACCACCAGCGTTGTGTGGATCAGCGTGCCGGTGAGCGCGCCAGCCATCGAGGCGAAGCCGGTGGCACGGCCCTGGCTCAGCGTGCGCGAGACGAACAGCGTCATGTCCGGCCCCGGCGTGATCGCCAGGATGATGGTGGCAATGGCGAACTGGATGAGCGTCGAAGTGTCGGGAATGAAGGACATGGCGAGGTTCTGCAGGGAAGACCGGTTCCTATAACGCAACTGCCTTGCCGATGCCAGCGGCTGGCGAGCGCCGAATCTCCCCCCTCGAGGGGGAGATGTCGCCGAAGGCGACAGAGGGGGTCGCTGCGCGTGAAGCGCCAACGCCTGTGCGACAAGAATGAACGCCGGCGCTCTATGTGAGACGACCCCCTCTGGCCGCTTCGCGGCCATCTCCCCCTCAAGGGGGGAGATTGGGCGCGGCTCTTGCGCCGCCCGGAAACGGCGTGATACTCGCCCCCGAACCTTTTTTCCCTGCGGAACCGCCAAAATGTCCAAGATCAAGAACGTCAAGAAAGTCGTGCTCGCCTATTCCGGCGGCCTCGACACCTCCATCATCCTGAAATGGCTGCAGACCGAGCTCGGCGCCGAGGTCGTCACCTTCACCGCCGATCTCGGCCAGGGCGGCGAGCTGGAGCCGGCGCGCCGCAAGGCCGAGATGATGGGCATCAAGGACATCCGCATCGTCGACGTGCGCGAGGAGTTCGTCGCCGACTTCGTCTTCCCGATGTTCCGCGCCAACGCCGTCTATGAAGGTACTTATCTCCTCGGCACCTCGATCGCCCGGCCGCTGATCTCCAAGCACCTTGTCGAGATCGCCAGGGAAACGGGCGCCGACGCCATCGCGCATGGCGCCACCGGCAAGGGCAACGACCAGGTCCGCTTCGAATTGTCGGCTTATGCGCTGAACCCGGACATCAAGGTCATCGCGCCGTGGCGCGACTGGTCGTTCAAGTCGCGCACCGACCTGCTCAACTTCGCCGAACAGCATCAGATCCCGGTGCCGAAGGACAAGCGCGGCGACGCGCCCTTCTCGGTCGACGCCAACCTTCTGCACTCCTCCTCCGAGGGCAAGGTGCTGGAAGACCCGTGGAGCGAGCCGCCGGAATTCGTCCACCAGCGCACCGTCTCGCCGATGGACGCGCCCGATGCCGTCACCGAAATCGAGATCGAATTCCTCAAGGGCGATCCGGTCGCGCTCAACGGCAAGAAGCTGTCGCCGGCCACCATGCTGGCGGCGCTGAACGACCTCGGCCGCGACAACGGCATCGGCCGCCTCGACCTCGTCGAGAACCGTTTCGTCGGCATGAAGTCGCGCGGCGTCTACGAGACCCCCGGCGGCACCATCCTGATCGCTGCCCACCGGGCGATCGAATCGATCACGCTCGACCGGGGCGCGGCGCACCTCAAGGACGAGTTCATGCCGCGCTACGCCGAGCTCATCTACAACGGCTTCTGGTTCTCGCCCGAGCGCGTCATGCTGCAGGCGATGATCGACAAGAGCCAGGAGGATGTCGAAGGCACGGTGCGGCTGAAGCTCTACAAGGGCAATGTCATCGTCACCGGCCGCAAGTCGAAGAAGACGCTTTACTCGGATGCGCTCGTCACCTTCGAGGACGATCGCGGCGCCTACGACCAGAAGGACGCCGAGGGTTTTATCCGGCTCAACGGACTTCGGCTGCGAACGCTGGCCGCGAGAAACCGCAAGCACTGATATATTTTTCTCATATGGCTGAAATCAAACGACCCGGCGGAAACGCCGGGTTTTATTTCAGTATGCTAATGTAAGAGATCTAAATCCAAAACGCATGCTGTTGACCTGCCGGCGCTATAGGCTACTTTGTTCGCGGGGCAGGGGGTTTGGATTTGAAGAATCGAATTTTGTTACTGCTGACCGCAATATCGGTCGCAATCGGATGCCGCGCGGCAATGGCGTCCACGAAGCCGCCAGAACCGAGCATGGCCAAATGCGTAGCCTCGGCTCGTGTTTGGGACATCACGTTCAAGCACGAGCTCGCCTCTTTCATGGGCGTATCGCTCGACCGCGTGCCGGCAATCTTTTGCCAGCGTATTTTCGAAGGCGTGCGCACCGGGCGCATCAGCTTCTCGGATGTAAACGCCATTCAGCTCGACCAGCCGACCGAAATCTGGTTGGTCATCAAGGGCAAGTCAAAGGCGGCTGCTGCTGCCACGCCGCCGCCACGGAACCCTAGATTCCGTACCTGCTCAAATGTTATCACCGGCTCCTTCGAGGTTTCCGCTTCCGAGAAATGCCCCTTAGGCGGCAGCTACTCGCAAGCTGCCGGAGTCCCGACAGTGATCGAGGGTAAGTCAAAGGCGGTCACGCCAGCGCGGCGCAACCCCAAATTCCGCACCTGCTCAAATGTCTACAGCGGCACCTTCGAGATTCCTGCTTCCCGGAAATGCCCCTCGGGCGGCGGCTAGTTTAAACTGCCAAGGCCCCGCCGGTGATCGAGGACAGGCCAAGGGCGGCTACTCAAACGCCGCGTAACTCCAGCAACGGTTTGACGGCGTGTTCCAAGTTCCCATCTCCCGGCAATACCCGTTGAGCGGCCACGCGCATTATTAGGGCGAGAGATGGAACCTGGCTGTCCAGTTGATTTTCTTTTGACCTGCACCATGAACGAAAAGCCCGGCGCAGGCCGGGCTTTTCGTCGGAATGGAGATATTCCGTCAGTCCGCGTCGATCGCCTCGGCGATGCGGGCGATGGCCTGCTGATAGACACTCGCGGAGTTCCAGCCGGCGATCGCGCCCATATTGGCCTCGTAGCTTGCGCCGGCGCGCCAGCCATGGCCCTTGAGGAAGTTGGCGGTGGACGCCAGCGCCGTGTTGCGGTCGCGCAAATTGCCGCTGCCCACGCCGTATTTCAGCACGTTTCCGGGCAGGAACTGAGTGTGGCCGATCTCGCCATGCATGGCGCCGACCGAGGAGGCGCTGAGCGCGCCGCGATCGACCAGCTTCAGCGCGGCGATGGCATGCGGCCTGAAATAATCCGGGCGGCGGCAGTCATAGGCGAGCGTCACGATCGCCGAAACCGTGTTCTGGTTGCCCATCGAGGCGCCGAAACCGGTTTCCATGCCCCAGATGGCGAGCAGCACGCCCGGCGGCACGCCATAGGTACGCTCGATATTGGCGAACATCGCCGCGTTTGCTTTCTTCAGCGCGCGGCCTCGGGAAATGATCGCGGACGCGCCGCGCCGCTGCATGAAGCTTTCCACCGAGCCGCTGAACGCCTTGTGGATCGCCCGGTCGGCGGCGATCGTCCTGGTGGCGTAGGTGGCACCCGCCAGCGCGGACAGGCCCCTCTGGCCGACACCCTCGGCTCTGGCTTCGCCGGCAAAATCCTGTTTCCAGGCGTCAAAGCCGGCGCCGTTCTTGCCACAGCTCGGAGCCGCCTCGGCGCCCGCCGCCAGCGCCAGCGTCGCCACCACGGCCGCCGCAAAGATCCTTCCTTTGGCAAAAAATGCCATCTCGTTCTCCTGAATTGCCTGAATCACGTCCCGGTTGTGAATTTGCCAGCGAAACGCCGGGTTGTCACCGCCCTCGCGGGGGACGTGACACCCGACACTGGCGAAAGAAGGGCAATCCGCTGCGATCGGCCGTCAGGTGTGGCGGGCTTGCCTCATGAAAGAGGTTGACGTCATGATGATTGGCGCCGGTTCGGGAGCTTGACGCGGCAAAGAGCGGGCGAAATAGCGGTGGAACGCAGGAAGTCTGCCGGCGTTAGAACCCGAGTCCACCTCCACGTTCCGACCCTGCAGGCTGATGACGCATGAAGCTCTTCGACTGTCCAAACTGCGGGCACCGCCTATATTTCGAGAACGCCCAGTGTCTGAACTGTTCCAGCCTGGTGCTCTACGACCCGGAGCAGGCGAAATTCGTGCTCAGCGGCGAGGGCGGCGTCCTTCCATGTGGCAACGCCGATGAATGCGCGTGCAACTGGCGCGCCGAGAACGGGCGGACCTTCTGCCGCGCCTGCGCTCTCAATAAGGTCATTCCCGACCTCTCCATCGACGGCAACCGCAGGCGCTGGATACGGGTCGAAGCGGCGAAGAAGCGTGCCGTCTACTCCCTGCTCGCCCTCGGCCTGCCGGTCATGCCCAAGGCCGATGCGGGGGACGAGACCGGTCTGGCCTTCGACTTTCTCGCCGACCCGATCGGCGCCGGTCCAGGCGGCGAACGCATCCTGACCGGCCATGACAACGGGTTGATCACGCTCAACGTCGCCGAGGCCGATTCCGCCGAGCGCGAGCGCCGGCGTGTCGAGATGGGCGAGAATTACCGCACCCTGCTCGGCCATTTCCGCCATGAGCTCGGCCACTATTATTGGGACCGGCTGGTCCGTGACGATCCCGCATATCTTTCGGCTTTCCGCGCGCTCTTCGGCGACGAGCGGACCGACTACGAGCAGGCCTTGCAGGCCTACTACGCCAACGGCGCGCCGCCGGACTGGCAGCAGCGCCACATCTCCGCCTATGCCACGTCCCATCCCTGGGAGGATTGGGCCGAGACCTTCGCGCATCATCTGCACATCACCGACACGCTCGAGATGGTGCATGCCCTGAATCTTCCGCTCGGCCGGCTCGAGACCGTCGGCGACGGCGACCTGCCGCGCGCCGATACCGGCGGACATTTGCAGCCGGCGCCCGGCGATTCAGATCCGGTGCAGGAGCCGTTCGAGAGAATCCTCGCCCGCTGGCTGGTGCTTTCGGAGGCCTCCAATTCGATCAATCGCTGCATGGGACTGCCGGATCTCTACCCCTTCGTGATTTCCGAGGTGACGGCGCGAAAACTGGCCTTCGTGAACGACCTTCTGACCGGCGCGCGGAAAAAACCTGGAACAATTCGTGAGCCGGCAGCGGCACTTTAGCCGGAACGCATAGGCCCCTGTTTCGTTTTCGAGCCCGAGGGCATGATCCCGAAAAGTGGGAACCGGTTTTCGGAAAAGATCATGCTCCAACAAAGGAGCTGGATCAGGATGACGTCTCTTCGAAACGTCATCCTGATCCAGGGAGCGTTGAAAACGGAGAGAAAACCATGAAACGCCTATTGTTTCCGGCGCTTGCCGGTGCGCTGCTCACTGTCTCGGGCGCCGCTTTCGCCGACACCCCTGTACAGGCGGTGACCGACTTGAACGTCCGCGCTGGCCCAGGTCCGCAATATCCGGTCGTCGGCGTGCTGGCGGCCGGCCAGTCAGCCACGCTCAATGGCTGCATCGAAGGCAGCAAATGGTGCACCATCGCCGAAGCAGGCGGCAAGGGTTGGGTCTATTCCGACTATGTGACGGGTGAGTTCGGCGGCAGCCGCGTTGTCGTGACGCGCCGGCCGGCCGATGCCGGCATTGCCGTCGTGGCGCCGCCGACCGATGACGTCTACACCACGGACACCTACACCGGCGCCATCGTCTCTAACGACGACGCCATCGAATCGATCGGCAGACCGCCGGCCGAGGTCGGGACCTATGTCACCGAGCACCGAGTCGATCCGGTCTATCTCGACGGCGAAGTGGTGACCGGCGCGACGCTGCCCGACACGGTCGAGCTGCGCGAGATCCCCGATTACCAGTATCGCTATGTCTATGTGAACAACCAGCCGGCGTTGGTCGATCCGGGCACGAGGCGTATCGTCTATGTGATGCGCTGATCCGGCTTGATCGCGATGAGAAGAGCGGCTGCCAGCGATGGCGGCCGCTCGTTTGTGTGCCGGCGGCTCAGGCGGCCTGCATCTGTTCGATAGAGTCGATCTCGGCTTTCTTTGCCTCGCCTTCCACCGCAAGGTCGTAGCTCGCCTGCATGTTCATCCAAAACCGCGGCGTCGTGCCAAAGAACTTGGCTAGGCGAAGTGCCGTGTCCGGCGTTACCGGCGTGGCTTCGCTCACCAGTCGCTCAATGCGCGTGCGGGGAACATGCAGCTTCTTGGCCAACGTGTATGGTTTCAGTCCAAGCGGGACCAGATATTCCTCACGAAGGATTTCGCCGGGGTGAATTGGCGGGAAGATGTTGGCAGCCATCTTCATTTCCTTTCTGGTTGCGGGCACATGCCCTAATGATAATCGGTGATCTCCACGTCCTCAGCGCCGCCGTCTACCCACCGGAAGCAAATGCGGAACTGATCATTGATGCGAATAGAGTGTTGGCCGGCACGGTCGCGTTTCAGCGCTTCCAACCGGTTGCCGGGCGGCGTTCTTAGGTCATCAAGCTCGTCAGCATTATCCAGCATGAACAGCTTTCGTTGAGCCACGCGAACCAAGTCCGACGGAAATCCCTTCGGAGACTTTCCGCCCGAAACCGCCTCCGTCGTTTTGTTTTTGAATGAACGTATCAACGGCGTCTCCGCTTGGAGCGTATCATAGAGCGATACGTGCCAGATGTCGATAGAGACGTATCGCTCCGTGATACGATTCCAGTTCTAAACCCCGAGGAACCTTGTTGAAGTAATCGCGCGGTAACCGGCGATCTTCTAGATTGCACGCCCAAAGCCTTCGGCAGGGGAGCCGCGTGACGATCGAGAATGCCGCCTTCGAGGGCTATCGCCGCTCGCCGAACGAAAAGACCACTTTGCTGCGCCTGTTCTTCGGGTCGGCCATCGTCATCGCCTTCTGGATGGCGATGACGGCTCTGGTGCTGTTTGCCGGCACCTATATCTACATCGTCTGGCGCCTGACTGGACCCTCGACCGGGCAGTACATGCAGGATTTCCTGGCCTCGCCCGTCGGCATCCTGAGCGCCCTGACCTCTTTTGCCGGCATCTGGATCGGCCTGTGGGTGGCGATGCGCTTCGTTCACGGCGAGCCGCTGTCCGCGCTGTTCGGCGACAGCCGCCGCATCGCCGGCGGCGATTTCCTCAAAGGGCTGGTCGCGGTGCTGATCACCTCGCTCTTCTCCGAAGTGCTGCTCTATTGGATGCAGCCGGAAATCGTACGCGGACCGATCGCCTTTTCGTCCTGGCTGCTCTTCCTGATCCCGATCGTGCTGCTGGCCCTCCTGCAGACCTCGTCGGAGGAAATGCTGTTTCGCGGCTACCTGCTGCGCGGCCTCGCCTATCGCTTCCGGAGCCCGTGGACCTGGGCGCTGCTGCCGGGCCTGCTGTTCACCTCGCTGCACTGGAACTCGGCCTCGACTTTTGCCATCAATGCCTGCGTCCTGGTTTCGATCGGCGCCTTCGCCCTGCTGCTCACCCTCCTGGTCTATGTCACCGGCAATCTCGGCGCCGGTTTCGGCGCCCATCTCGGCAACAACCTCACCGGCTTCCTGCTGATCTCGCACCAGGAAGGCTATAATGGCTTCGCCCTGCTCAATGCCAAGCCGCTCGAAGGCGCCGGCTGGACGAACTGGGACGCCGTGCTGATCGCCGCGATCGGCATTGTCAGCACGCTTTTGACGATGCTTTTGCTTTTGCACCAGCGCTCGCCGCTGCGAGTCGGGACGAGCAAGCAAAGCCTCGGTTGAGCGATCCCAAATCGCGGCGTGTTGGCCTAGGTTTAGGCTCAACACTTGACTCCACGGCCGATTTCCTGTTCTAGACGCCTCGAATTCCGCGACGAGTAACCTTCGCGAAAGCCGACCAGGACGCCGAAGCCTCTTTGAGGCAAGAGCTGTAAAGAGATCCTGGAGGCCAACACCCGGCAGCGCGATGCGCCCCCGGGTGCTTTTTGGCTTTGCGCTTTTGCTTGGCGACCCGGCGCGAACGCACTACCTCTCGGGCACCCACAGGTGTCAGGGAAAAGGAAGCAGAATGTTTGAAACACTCCAGGAGCGCCTTGGCTCCATCCTGAACGGCCTGACCGGCCGCGGCGCATTGTCCGAGGCGGATGTCTCGGCGGCCCTGCGCGAGGTGCGCCGTGCGCTGCTCGAGGCCGACGTCGCGCTGGAAGTGGTTCGCTCCTTCACCGACAAGGTGCGCGAGAAGGCGGTCGGCGCCGCGGTGCTGAAGTCGATCAAGCCCGGACAGATGGTCGTCAAGATCGTCCATGACGAGCTGGTCGAGATGCTCGGCGCCGAAGGCGTCGCCATCGACCTCAACGCGCCGGCGCCCGTCGTCGTCATGATGGTCGGCCTGCAGGGCTCCGGCAAGACGACCACCTCGGCCAAGATCGCCAAGCGGCTGACCGAGCGCCAGAACAAGAAGGTCCTGATGGCCTCGCTCGACACGCGGCGGCCCGCAGCACAGGAGCAGCTGCGCCAGCTCGGTGAGCAGACCAAGGTCGCGACGCTGCCGATCATCGCCGGCCAGAGCCCGGTCGACATCGCCAAGCGCGCCGTGCAGGCGGCAAGGCTCGGCGGCCATGACGTGGTCATCCTCGACACCGCCGGCCGCACCCATATCGACGAGCCGCTGATGGTCGAGATGGCCGACATCAAGAAGGTGTCGAACCCACACGAGATCCTGCTGGTCGCCGATTCGCTGACCGGCCAGGACGCGGTGAACCTCGCGAAAAGCTTCGACGAGCGCGTCGGCATCACCGGCCTGGTGCTGACCCGCATGGACGGCGACGGCCGCGGCGGCGCCGCGCTCTCGATGCGCGCCGTCACCGGCAAGCCGATCAAGCTGATCGGCACCGGCGAGAAGATGGACGGGCTGGAGGAATTCCACCCCAAGCGCATCGCCGACCGCATTCTCGGCATGGGCGACATCGTCTCGCTCGTCGAGAAGGCTGCCGAGACCATCGACGCCGAGCAGGCGGCGGCGATGGCCAAGAAGATGCAGTCGGGCAAGTTCGACCTGAACGACCTTGCCCAGCAGCTTCAGCAGATGTCGAAGATGGGCGGCATGGGCGGCATCATGGGCATGATGCCAGGCATGGGCAAGATGAAGGACCAGCTCGCCGCCGCCGGCCTCGACGACAAGATGTTCGGCCGCCAGCTCGCCATCATCTCCTCGATGACCAAGGCCGAGCGCGCCAACCCCGATATCCTGAAGCACTCGCGCAAGAAGCGCATCGCCGCCGGCTCCGGCACCGACGCGGCCGAAATCAACAAGCTGCTCAAGATGCATCGCGGCATGGCCGACATGATGAAGGCGATGGGCGGCAAGGGCAAAGGCGGCGGCCTGATGCGCGGCATGATGGGCGGCCTTGCCTCGAAGATGGGCCTTGGCGGCATGATGCCGGGCGGCGGCATGCCCGACCTCTCCAAGATGGACCCGAAGCAGCTGGAGGCTTTGCAGAAGCAGGCGCAGGCCGCCGGCCTGGGCAAAGGCCTGCCGGGCGGCTTGCCCGGTGGACTTCCCGGCGGCGGCGGACTGCCGGGCCTGCCCGGCGGCATGAAGCTTCCGGGTCTCCCCGGCCTGGGCGGCGGCGGCCTGCCTGGTTTGGGCAAGAAGAAGTGAGGGGGCGATGAACGAGGAGAAAGACATGGCCGACGCACGCGCCATCCTGGCCGGCTACCGCGCCTCGATCGACAACATCGACGCCGCCCTCATCCATATGCTGGCCGAACGCTTCCGCTGCACCAAGGCGGTCGGCGTTCTGAAGGCCGAGCATGGCCTGCCGCCGGCCGACCCGGCGCGCGAGCAGCAGCAGATCGCCCGCCTTCGCCAGCTGGCGAAGGATGCGAATCTCGACCCGGATTTCGCGGAGAAGTTCCTGAACTTCGTCGTCCGTGAAGTGATCCGCCATCACGAACAGATCGCCGCTTCCAACGGCGCTGCCAAAGCCGGCTAACAGTATCGGCCGCAAACCACATCAAACGAAATCAGAGCTTTTAGGAGAAAAGAATGGCACTGAAGATCAGACTGGCCCGCGCTGGGTCGAAGAAGCGTCCTTACTACCACGTCGTCGTTGCCGACGCCCGCTCGCCGCGCGACGGCCGTTTCATCGAGGCGCTGGGTTCCTGGAACCCGCTGCTGCCGAAGGACGGCGAGCGCGTCAAGGTCGACGCCGACCGCGTCAAGCACTGGCTGTCGCACGGCGCCCAGCCGACCGACCGCGTGCTGCGCTTCCTCGACGAGGCCGGTATCGCCAAGCGCGAAGCGCGCTCGAACCCGACCAAGGCCCTGCCCGGCAAGAAGGCGCAGGAGCGTTCCGCCCTGCTGAAGAAGGCTCAGGAAGATGCGGCCGCTGCCGCCGCCGCGGCGACCGCCGCGCCGGCCGAGGCTGAAGCCGCCACCGCCGAGTAATAACGGCGCCGTTGAAACGGCAAACGCTCCAAGAAAACGGCGGGCATGTGCCCGCCGTTTTCTTTTGGTCCGCCTGATGTCTCAGTAGCCGGACGGGCAGCGCGCCACATAGACGCGTCCGTAACGATCGCGGTAGCGGCACTGGCCGGCCTCGCTGGCGTGGCCGATCAATGCGCCGGCGACGGCACCGACCGCGCCGCCGACCACCGCGCCCTGCACCGGATCGCCGGCCACCGCGGCACCGACCGCCGCGCCGCCCAGGCCGCCGATCGCCGCGCCCTTTTCCGTCTGCGAGCAGGCGCCCAAGGCCATCGTCAGAACCAGAATGGTAATTGCTTTCTTCATTGCTGTTCCTCTCTCAAGCGCCGTCCTCGCCGCCATGCCCTAAACTCACGAACAGCTAAATTGATCCCGGCGATGGTGAAGATTGGCCGGCTACGTGCCGGCCGCATCTACGGGACCAAGCGCCAACCTACTGAAATCTTGTGGCTTTCACCGCTCGGAAAGGCGTCTCGGATTATCGAGCCCGGCCTCGAAATCCTTGCAGATGAGGTTATGAGAATGAGCATCGCTTTGCCCCTGTTATCGGCTGAACGGGATCAGCGCCCGCACTCTTGCGTCGCGCAGATAGAGCCCGCCCCACAGGATGACGCCGAGATAGACGCCGAACAGCGTGTGCGAGAAGAGCGGGTTGCCGATCCGCAAATGCGTCGAGATCGCGCCGCCCATATAGGCGGTGAGCAGGATCGCGCCGAGCACCGAAGTGCGCGGCAAGGCATAGAGCGCGGTCGAGATCAGCCCGATGACCCCGATCAGCCGTGCGATGTTCGGATCGGCCGGCCAGCCGATCTCGGTCATCGTCTGGGTGACGATATCGAGCGGCGGCAGCTTGATGACGCCGTCGAAGATCATGAACAGGACGACCACGGCGCTGAGCGCGCGCCCGGCCCACAAAGCGCCTTTTGAAGCAGGCGCGGCTTCGGAAATGCTCATGGATCTTCCCTCCTGGGTGCGAATACTGGCTGCTTGCCGGGTTCGATCCAAGGACGAAGGAACATGCCGCGATCCTACACGCCCAACCTGGTCATTCCAGGGCGGAGCAAGGAGCGGAGCGACGCGCGCAGACCCTGGAATCCATGCCGTGACGCTAAAGCGTTGCTGCGGTTACAGAATTCTGCACCGTTGCACCCTACGGCGGCAGTCACGGCATGGATACTCGGGTCAAGCCCGAGTATGACGACGTTGCGAGGGTCTCGGCTAATCTCAGAAGTCGGTGCCAGAAGCGCTCACCCACCCCGCTTCGCGATTGGCCGTGGCTTACATCCCGGCGACGCGCGCAGATGGCGAAGCGCCTATTGCTACGAGAAGTAAAATTTGTCGGCCGCGATCATCTTCGGCGGCGTCTCGTCCAGCGCCTCGAACACGGAAATCTCACAAACGCGGCAGAGGCCGTCCAGCGCCAGGTCGTTCGCCTCGATGCCGAACGGGTCCTCGAGCTCTTCCGACAGCGCGTCGAGGCCGAAGAAGGTGTAGGCGATCAGCGCCGTGAACAGCGGCGTCGCCCAGCCCGTGGTCGAGACCAGGCCGAACGGCAGAAGCAGGCAGACGACATAGGCCGTGCGGTGCAGCAGAAGCGTGTAGGCAAAGGGCAGGGGCGTGCCGGCGATGCGCTCGCAGCCGGCCTGGATGGCGGCGATCGCGGCCAGCCTTTCATCGAGGATGCGGAAGCCGATCGGGTCGAGCGCGCCGGCCTCGCGCCGCGCATTGGCGCGCCGGCCCATGCGGCGGACCATGTCTTCGGCAGGGTTGGCGCGGGCGGCGGCCTTATCGACCTCGTCGCCGATGAAGGCGCGCGCGTCCTTTATGCTGTCGATCCGGCGCAATTGCCCGCGCAGCAGATGGCAGAAGGCAAGCGCCTCCATCAGCAGCGCGCGCTGCTCGGCGCGGTCGCCGATCAGGCTGGTGGTGGCGCGCGCTAGGTTGCGGATCTCGAAGACCAGCCCGCCCCAGAGCTTGCGCGCCTCCCACCAGCGGTCATAGGCGGCGTTGTTGCGAAACGACAGATAGATCGACAGCGTCACGCCGACGAGCCCGAAAGGCGCGATGCTGAAGGCGCTGAGATCGAGCTGGAAGTGCCGTGCCACGAGCAGGATGACCGCCGAGTAGATGGCGAAGCCGAAAATCTGCGGCAGGATGCGCGGCACCACCGAGCCGCGCATGATGAAGAACAATTCCAGGAATGTCGGGCGCGGGCGGACGATCATCGGGTGAACCTTTGCAAGCCGTTATGTCTCTACGGCAATAACGAACCCGCGGCTCAGCCGCCAGCGACATCGCTATGTCGTCCAGGCGCCGGACCGTTGACGTTTCGAGCAGGACTGTCGAGAACGTCGCAGAGCGTCAGACGAAGGAAAGGAAAGATGAACGGCGAGACGGATCTGCAGAAGCTGCTGGCGTCGATGACGCCGTGGCTTGACCCGGAAGTCTATGTCTTCGTCACCTTGCCGCCCGGCGCAGTGTTGCCGGAAGGCGAGGAGCCGGTGATGCGCTTCATCGAGCGCGAGGGCACGACGCTGATCCTGGCCGAAAGCCAGGCAAAGGCAGCCGGCCTCGCCGAAACGTTCCGCTGCCGGATGATCACGCTCGACGTCCACTCGTCGCTGGAAGCCGTCGGTTTCCTCGCCGCCATCACGACACGGCTCGCGGCCGCCGGCATGGGCGTCAATCCGGTCTCGGCCTTCTACCACGACCATATGTTCGTGCCGGCGGAGCGGGCGGAGGAGGCGTTGGCGATATTGCGGGCGCTGGCGGGGGAGAGCGGCGGCTGACTTCGGCGCCTGAGTACGTAAAGAATTATCGGGCAGGCCTTCTTCATTGGCTGCCACCAGCGTTGCACTCCGCTGGAACACCCCTCATCCGTCTCGGCGCTACCGCGCCGATCCACCTTCTCCCGCAAGGGGAGAAGGAAGAGGCGCTCCGGCCGAAGGCCGAGCCCGCGACCGCGGGCCGCCGGTCATCCGGCGCCCTCGCGGAGGGCCCGCCGCGGCAGCGGCGGAACAGCCCGTGAGCGCTAATTAAACAGCCGTCAGGCCGCCTTCTTTTTCGGCTGGATCAGGCCGCGCTCGACCAGCAGTTCGGCGATCTGCACGGCGTTGAGCGCCGCGCCCTTGCGCAGATTGTCGGAGACGACCCACATCGACAGGCCATTGTCGATGGTCGAATCCTCGCGGATGCGCGAGATGAAGGTGGCGTCCTCGCCGGCCGATTCCAGCGGCGTGATGTAGCCGCCGTTCTCGCGCTTATCGAGCACCTGGCATCCCGGCGCCTCGCGCAGGATCTCGCGCGCCTCGTCGGCAGTGATCGGCTTCTCGAACTCGATGTTGACCGCTTCCGAATGGCCGATGAACACCGGCACGCGCACGCAGGTCGCCGTCAGCTTGATCTTGGGGCCGAGCATCTTCTTGGTCTCGGCCACCATCTTCCACTCTTCCTTGGTGGAGCCGTCGTCGAGGAAGACGTCGATATGCGGAATGACGTTGAAGGCGATGCGCTTGGTGAATTTCTTGACGTCGACCTGGTCGGCGACGAACACGGCGCGGGTCTGCGTGAACAGCTCGTCCATGCCTTCCTTGCCGGCGCCGGAGACCGACTGGTAGGTGGCGACGACGACGCGCTTGATGGTGGCGACGTCATGCAGCGGCTTCAGCGCGACGACCAGCTGCGCCGTCGAGCAGTTCGGATTGGCGATGATGTTCTTGCGCGAGAACAGCGAGACCGCGTCCGGGTTCACCTCCGGCACGATCAGCGGCACGTCCGGGTCGTAGCGAAAAGCCGATGAATTATCGATGACGACGCAGCCCTGCTTGCCGATCTTGGGCGACCATTCCTTGGAGACGTTGCCGCCGGCCGACATGACGCAGAGGTCGGTGTCGGAAAAGTCGTAGGTGTCGAGCGCCTTGACCTTCAGCGTGCGGTCGCCGAAGGACACTTCGGTGCCCTGGCTGCGCCGCGACGCCAGCGCCACCACTTCGCTCACCGGGAAGCCGCGCTCGTCCAGAATGTTGAGCATTTCGCGGCCCACATTGCCCGTGGCGCCGACTACCGCAACCTTGAAACTCATCTGATATCTCCTGTCCCTCTCCGCTTGGTTGTTGGAGAAAACCCGCCGGCCTGATGCGGGTTTCATCCCCCGGGCCGGACCCGGGAGAGGGTGGTTAGGCCAAGGGAATCACACCGTTTTGGTGGTGGTTTTCTTGGCCGTAGTTTTGCTGGAACGGACGGACGCGCCGAAGCGCCCGGCCCAATGCGTTACATTGTGGCTGGGGGCATCGAATGCAAGAAGAGCCATCAAAAGGCCGCGCATTGAGGATGATCCCGTTCGACGCGGGCTTTTACGCGGTTTGGTGGAAGAGTCAATTGGCAGCGCCTCTCCTTCTCCCCTTGTGGGAGAAGGTGGATCGGCGCGTAGCGCCGAGACGGATGAGGGGTGTTCCAGCGGAGTGAGACGCTGGCTTTCCCTGGAGCATCCCTCATCCGTCGCCTTCGGCGACACCTTCTCCCGCAAGGGGAGAAGGAGAGGCGGTGCCGCCTGCTCTGTACAATGCCGTCGCCAAGAAGTAGGAACCCACCAACCGTCCGGCCTTGCGGCGCCTCAGCGCCTGCCGGCATCAGCCCATCGATGGGCTTATAGAAGCTTCGAATTCCGAAAGAAGAAAATGTCCAGTTTCGAGATGATCGTTCCTGCGCTGGCAGAGGCGCTGGAAAAGCGCGGTTATTCGGCGCTGACGCCGGTGCAGAAGGCGGTGCTGGAGCCTGAGCTCGGCGAAGCCGACGCGCTGGTATCGGCGCAGACCGGGTCCGGCAAGACTGTCGCCTTCGGCCTTGCCGTGGCGCCGACCCTGCTTGGCGACGCTCAGCGTTTCACCGCTGCCGGCGCGCCGCTGGGCCTGGTGGTGGCGCCGACGCGCGAGCTGGCGCTGCAGGTGCGGCGCGAGCTGGAATGGCTCTATGAGCTGACCGGCGCGCAGATCGCCTCCTGCGTCGGCGGCATGGACATGCGCACCGAGCGGCGCGCGCTGGAGCGCGGCGCTCACATCGTCGTCGGCACGCCCGGCCGGCTGCGCGACCACATCACGCGCGGCGCGCTCGACATGTCGGCGCTGAAGGTGGTGGTGCTGGACGAGGCCGACGAGATGCTCGACCTCGGCTTTCGCGAGGATCTCGAATTCATCCTCGACTCGGCGCCCGCCGAGCGCCGCACACTGATGTTTTCCGCCACCGTGCCACGCTCCATCGCCACGCTGGCCAAAAGCTACCAACGCGACGCCGTGCGCATCTCGGCCGGCGGCGAGGAAAAGCAGCATCTCGACATCGAATACCGGGCGCTTTCCGTCGCGCCCGCCGACCGCGAGAACGCCATCATCAATGTGCTGCGCTATTACGAGGCGGCCAATGCAATGGTGTTCTGCAACACCCGCGCCGCGGTGAACCATCTCACCGCGCGCTTCAACAACCGCAATTTCGCCGTCGTGGCGCTGTCCGGCGAGCTCAGCCAGAACGAGCGCAGCCATGCCCTGCAGGCGATGCGCGACGGTCGCGCCCAGGTCTGCATCGCAACGGATGTCGCTGCGCGCGGCATCGACCTGCCCAATCTCGATCTCGTCATCCATGCCGACCTGCCGAGCAATCCGGAGACGCTGCTGCATCGCAGCGGCCGTACCGGACGCGCCGGGCGCAAGGGGGTGAGCGCACTGATCGTGCCGGGCAATGCCCGCCGGCGCACCGAGCGGCTGCTTGCCAATGCCGGCCTGACCGCGACCTGGGCAAGCCCGCCCTCGGCCGACGAGGTGCTGCGGCGTGACGACGAGCGCATCCTGGCCGACCCGTCCTTTGGCGAGCCGGTGAAGGACGAGGAGCGCGACTTTGCCGCCGCGCTTCTCGAGCGGCACGGCGCCGAGCTGGTGGCCGCCGCCTTCGTGCGGTTGTGCCGTGGCAGCCGCTCGGCGCCCGAGGACCTGATCGACGTCGGCCCGTTCGCCCCGTCGAAGGAGAAGTTTGCGCGCCGGGAAGAAGCCCCCGCGCGCCGCGACGACTTCGGCGACAGCGTCTGGTTCTCGCTCTCGGTCGGCCGCCGGCAGAATGCCGAGCCGCGCTGGCTGATCCCGATGCTGTGCCGCACCGCCGGCATGTCCAAGCGCGAGATCGGCGCCATCAAGATGCAGCCGGAGGAGACCTTCGTGCAGATCGCCGCCGACTGGGCCGACCGCTTCGTCGCCGCGATCGGCCCCGACCGCAAGCTGCAGGGCAGCATCGCGGTGAGGCGCATCGACGGCACGCCCGACCTGTCGCGCGCCGGCTATCAGCCGCCGAAGCCGGACAAGAAGCCGCATCGCGGCAAGCGGGCTTTCGACCAGGGTGCATCCCGGTTCGAGAAGCGAGCGCCGGACGAGCGGCCCGGTGGCGACGCGAAACCCTGGGCGAAGAAGCCGGCAAAGGCGAAGTTCGACAAACCAAAGTTCGACCAACCGGCAAAGCGCAAGAAGCAGAAGAAGCGGCCAGTGTGACTATAAGCCAATCCATCACTCGCGCGGGCAATTCTTGGGCGGCTGTCGGCGACATCGGCAGTGAGAACAAGCGGGGACTTATCCTGGCCGGTGTCTCGCTCTAGCGCCTCGCGTGCATTGCGTTTTTCTGCAACCATCGATAGCATGTTGACGGCGATGCAGGGGGGGGCCAATGCGCGGCACTGTGTTTCACTACGACGAGAATCACGACTACGGCTACATTAACGGTGTCGACGGCAAGCGCTACATCTTCGGCCGCAAGGACCTGACAGAGGGCATGCCCCTCGCCAAAGGTCTGCTGGTCCAGTTCACGCCAGACGACGGGACTGCACACGACATCGTGGCCGCGAGCCGACCTTCGCTCCCGGCAAACGGCAATCCGGAACAGCGCGGCCGCAACGCGCAACGCCATTCCACCGGCCCCATGGGACTGTGGGCCTATTTTCTGCGTGCGCTCGGCGACGACTACCGCAATTTCACCGGCCGAGCGCGCCGTAAGGAGTTTTGGGCGTTCTATCTGTGGTTCTACGTCGTGCTCGTCACGCTATTCGGTTTCGGCATCCTGCTCAACCTGGCGATAAGCGGCTTCGATGACGGCCCAAGGACGTCGATCGGGTACATTCCTGCCCTGCTTTTCGTGCTGGCAGCAATCCTGCCGTCGATCGCAGTCGTCGTGCGGCGTCTGCACGACATCGGGCTGACCGGCTGGTTTGCCTTGCTTTGCTACATCCCGGCTTTCGGAGCCGTGGCCTTTCTGATCTTCGGGCTTCTACCTTCACAGTTCGGGGAGAACCGATGGGGGTCGATACAGGCCGGCGTCAGGTTCTAGCGATCCTGTTCAGCGCGTTTCCCGACAGCCGCAGGAAAATCTTCTGGCCGTGGCGCTCGGCGCCAAGCCGGTCGTAGAAACGCAGCGCGCCCTCGTTCCAGTCTTCCGTGGTGAGGTCGATGCGGCCGATGCCTTTGCTGACGCAATAGCCGGCGAGGAAGCCGATGAGCGCGCGGCCGACGCCCTTGTCGCGGGCGCCATCGCGCACGAACAGATCCTTCAGGAACATCAGCCTTTCGAGATCGATGCCTGGGTGGGCGATGGCCACCGAGGCGAGGCCGGCGACCTCGCCGCCCGCGAAGGCCAAGGCGAAATGCGGATAGGCCGGGCTCTCGTCGGTGAGCCATTGCCGCGCCGTGGCCGCCGCCCGGCTGTGATCGAGCGGCGTCTGCCGGTAGTGAGCCGCCATCGCGCAGAGCAGGGTGGCGAGCGCTTCAGCATCGTCGACCCTCGCCCAGCGAATGTCGACGGAGCCGGGATCAGCCAAGGAATTTGGCGATGATGGCATCGCCCATCTCGGTGGTGCCGACTTCCTTCATGCCTTCAGACATGATGTCTTTCGTGCGCAGGCCGTCGTCGAGCACGGCGGCGATGGCCGCTTCGAGCTTGTCGGCTTCCGCCACCATGCCGAAGGAATAGCGCAGGCACATGGCGAAAGAGGCGATCATGGCGATCGGGTTGGCGATGCCCTTGCCGGCGATGTCGGGCGCCGAGCCGTGCACCGGCTCGTAGAGCGCCTTGCGCTTCTTGGTCTTGGCATCCGGCGCGCCGAGCGAGGCCGAAGGCAGCATGCCGATCGAGCCGGTCAGCATGGCAGCGATGTCGGAGAGCATGTCGCCGAACAGATTGTCGGTGACGATGACGTCGAACTGTTTCGGCCAGCGCACCAGCTGCATGCCGCCTGCGTCGGCCAGCATCTGGTCGAGCTTGAAGTCGGAATAGCGCGGCTTGTGCGTCTGGG
>NZ_RZRX01000071.1:0-25452 GCF_003997405.1 Mesorhizobium sp. M2A.F.Ca.ET.042.01.1.1 | reverse complement strand
TCTCCGCCCTTCTCGCCCCGCGTCACGATCACCGTCCTGAATTTCGGCTCGTCCTGGCCCTTCGTCACCGCATTGACGAGCGAGGCCGCACTTGCCTCGGCGTTTGCGGCAACCGAACCGCCGAAGGAAGAGATCGTCGTAAGGCCGCCTTTGCTGGCACTGGCGTCGGCCGCGGACCGCAACGACAGCGACAAGGTGCCGACGGTGCGGGCGAGCGCCACTTTCTGCGCCCCTTCGTTGGTCACCTCGAGGGTGACTGAATTGGCGACCTGCGGCTCGGTCTTGCGCTCGTCGGCGCCCTGCCCGACCGAAAGCACTTTGGCGTCGGAGACCACAATCTCGGAGGTGACCGTCGAGCCGGCCGCCCCTTGCGCGTTCTTGGATACTTCCTGGATGTCTCCCGCATCGCGCGTCAGGACGACGTCGACCCGATCTCCCGGCGTGACGAAGCCGCCGACACCGGCAATTTCGTCGGTGCGGATGGTGACGGCCCGCATGCCCGGCGACAGCATGTTGGAAAGCGTGGCGCGACCGTTCGGTCCCGACAGTTTGGTGAGCAGCACCGGTTCGTTGACCTCGATCGGCGACAGCACCACGCGGCTGCCGTCGGCAAGCAACTTGTCGATCGTCGGGAAAGCGCCTTGCGGCAGCGAATCCTGCGGCCACGGGATCTCGGCGAGCTGCGGCCGTCCGAGCTCCATTCCATAGCGCAGCGGCGCTTGAGCCACCACGATGGTCTTGAATTCGACCTTGGGCTGCTGCGGAGCTTCGACCGTGACGACCTTGACCTCGGACTGAGCCTTTGCCTGGCTCTTGACCCAAAAATCCGCCGCAAAGATCGAGATCGCGCCGAAGACGGCTGCGATACCGATCATGGTTATGGCCCTGCCCCGCACAACGAAACCCCTGACGCCCGTGGTCTTTTGTTGGTTTGGGCCCCACGCTAGGCGTTAATGTTAAAGAATCAGGAATCCCGTGACCCGCCGATCGCCCTATTTCGGCCGGCTTGGTTATCGAATGGTTTTGGAATAAGAGACAGTTTGATCCCTGAACGGAACAGGAACTCGTTCGCCCGCCAAAAGCGTGGCAGTATCGAGCCGTGATTCGCATTACCGGACGCTAGGCCCAGCATGGACGACAGCAACGATCTCTTCGGCAAGATGGAAAAGCAGGCACAGCCGGTGCGCGCCCCCTCGCGCCCCGCCGATCCGCTGGTGCAGGCCGCGAAGCGCTCGACCGCCGCCCGCGACGGCAGCGAAAGCTACAGCGCCGCCGATATCGAGGTGCTGGAGGGTCTCGAGCCGGTGCGGCGCCGTCCGGGCATGTACATCGGCGGCACCGACGACAAGGCGATGCACCACCTGTTCGCCGAGGTCATCGACAATTCGATGGACGAAGCCGTGGCCGGCCACGCCACCTTCATCGATGTCGAGCTTTCCGCCGACGGCTTCCTGACTGTCACCGACAATGGCCGCGGCATCCCGGTCGATCCGCATCCGAAATTCAAGAAGCCGGCGCTCGAAGTCATCATGACGACGCTGCATTCGGGCGGCAAGTTCGACTCCAAGGTCTATGAGACCTCCGGCGGCCTTCACGGCGTCGGTGTTTCGGTCGTCAACGCGCTGTCCGACCACCTCGAGGTCGAGGTCGCGCGCGGCCGCCAGCTCTACCGCCAGCGTTTTTCCCGCGGCGTCCCGGTCAGCGGCCTCGAGCATCTGGGCGAGGTTCATAACCGCCGCGGCACGAGGACCCGCTTCCACCCCGACGAGCAGATCTTCGGCAAGGGCGCCGCCTTCGAGCCGGCGCGGCTTTATCGCATGGCGCGCTCGAAGGCCTATCTGTTCGGCGGCGTCGAGATCCGCTGGACCTGCGATCCGTCCCTCATCAAGGAGAAGGACCAGACGCCCGCCAAGGCCGAGTTTCATTTCCCCGGCGGCCTGAAGGACTATCTCAAGGCGACGCTGGGCGACGAGTTCCAGGTCACGCGCGAGGTTTTTGCCGGCAAGAGCGACAAGCAGGGTGGCCACGGTTCGCTGGAATGGGCGGTGACCTGGTTCGGCGGCGACGGGTTCCTCAACTCCTACTGCAATACGATTCCAACTCCCGAAGGCGGCACGCATGAGGCCGGCTTCCGCAACGTGCTGGCGCGCGGACTGCGCGCCTATGCCGACCTGATCGGCAACAAGCGCGCCTCGATCATCACCACCGAGGACGTGATGATCTCGGCCGCCGGCATGCTGTCGGTGTTCATCCGCGAGCCGGAATTCGTCGGCCAGACCAAGGACAGGCTGGCGACCATCGAGGCGATGCGCATCGTCGAAAACGCCATCCGCGACCCGTTCGACCATTGGCTTGCCGACAATCCGCAGGAAGCCTCGAAGCTTCTCGAATGGGTCATCGCGCGCGCCGACGAGCGTGTGCGCCGCCGCCAGGAAAAGGAAGTCTCGCGCAAAAGCGCGGTGCGCAAGCTGCGCCTTCCGGGCAAGCTCGCCGATTGCACGCAGAATGCGGCCGCCGGCGCCGAGATCTTCATCGTCGAGGGCGACTCGGCCGGCGGCTCGGCCAAGCAGGCGCGCGACCGCGCCAGCCAGGCGGTGCTGCCGCTGCGCGGCAAGATCCTCAACGTCGCCAGCGCCGGCAACGACAAGCTTGCCGCCAACCAGCAGATCTCCGACCTCATCCAGGCGCTCGGCTGCGGCACGCGCTCGAAGTACCGCGACGAGGACCTGCGCTACGACCGCGTGATCATCATGACCGACGCCGACGTCGACGGCGCGCATATTGCTTCCCTGTTGATCACCTTCTTCTATCAGGAGATGCCGAACCTGATCCGCGGCGGCCATCTCTACATGGCCGTGCCGCCGCTCTATTCGATCCGGCAGGGCGGCAAGGTCGGCTATGCCCGCGACGACGCGCATAAGGACGAATTGCTGCGCACCGAATTCACCGGACGCGGCAAGGTCGAGATCGGCCGCTTCAAGGGCCTGGGCGAGATGATGGCCTCGCAGCTCAAGGAGACCACGATGGATCCGAAGAAGCGCACGCTTCTGCGGGTAGACGTGATCGACGCCGAGCAGGCCACCAAGGATGCCGTCGACGCGCTGATGGGCACCAAGCCCGAAGCGCGTTTCCGCTTCATCCAGGAGCGCGCCGAATTCGCCGAGACCGACGTGCTGGATATCTGATCGCGGAAGGGTCCATAAAGGCTCCTGTACGGAGACGAATGTGACCTGGACGCGTCTGAAAGAGCTTGTCGGGACATCGTTAAGCGGTCTGACGCAGCCGACCCGTTCGGACTGGATCTTTGCCTTGCGCACGGTTTCGGCCGGGCTGATCGCGCTGCTTGCCGCCTACGCGCTGAAGCTCGACCATCCGCAATGGGCGATGATGACGGTGTTCATCGTTGCCCAGCCGGTGGCCGGAATGGTGCTGGCGAAGGGCTTCTACCGGCTGCTCGGCACACTGGCCGGCGGCCTGGCCGCGATCGGCATAACATCCCTGTCCGGCGCCAATCCCTGGCTGCTGATCACAGTCCTGGCGCTCTGGGTCGGCATCTGCACGCTCGTATCCTCGCTGTTGCGCAACCCGGAGGCCTATGGCGCGGCGCTTGCCGGCTACACGGCGATGATCATCAGCCTGCCGGCGCTCGGCCAACCGATCGTCGTTGTCGATCTCGCCATCGCGCGCTGCGCCGAGATCGTGCTCGGCATCCTATGCGCCGGCGTCACCAGCCGGCTGATCCTGCCGAAGCTCGCGGCCGACGCCATCATTTCCAGGCTGAAGCGCAGCATCCTCGACCTCGCCGAATATGCCGGCGGCGCCTTTTCCGACGGCGATCCGGCAAGCCTTGCCGCGCTCCAGCGCAAGCTGATCACCGACGCCCAGACGCTCGCTGAAATGCGCACCTATGCGCGCCTGGAAGCGCCGAGCTTCGCCCCCCGCGCCCACCCGGTGCGGCGCACCATCGGTCAGCTTCTGTGGGCGCTGTCGGCGGCGCGCACGCTGCACAGCCACCGCGCGCCAAAGAATGCGGCGCTCATCCCGATGCGACGCGACTTGAAAGCCTTTGTCGGCGAGCTGGCGGCGACACCCGGCGCGCTCGACGACACGGGCCCTTGGGTGGCGCGGCTCGACGCGATCGCGGGCAAGGCCAGAGAGGTGCCGGCCCTTCCCGACGATGCCGGTGCAAACGATGCCGCCGAGGACAAGGTGGGCACCATCACTCGCCTCACCATTGCCGGTGATTTTGCCGAAGCGCTGAAACAGGTGTTGGACGGCCTCGATGCGCTTCGCTCGCCAGTCTCCCGGAAATCGAATGAGCGAAGCCAGCCGGCGCTGGTCGTCCACCGCGACTATCAGGCCGCGTGGCGCAACGCCGTGCGCGCCGCGCTCGCGACGCTGCTCGTCGCCGTCTTCTGGTTGACGACCAAATGGTCGGAAGCGGCCGGCACCGTCATCCTCGTCGCGGTGGTCTCCAGCCTGTTCGCGACGCGTCCCGATCCCGTGCAGTCGGCCTGGGGTTTCTTCACCGGCACGCTGATCGCGCTGCCTTTTGCCTTTCTGGTCGGCCAGGTCGCGCTGCCGGCGCTGCCGGGCTTCGGCTGGTTCATGCTCTTCGTCGTGCCGATCCTGGTGCCTGCGGCGCTCGGCATGGCCAATCCACGCCATGTCGGCGTCGCCACCGCTTTCGCCATCAACTTCCTCGCCTTCCTCAGCCCGCATCAGCAGATGATCTATGATCCCGGGCCGTTCTTCGCGGGCTCGGCCTCGATCCTGGTCGGCATTCTGATCGCCATCGGCGTCTTCATCGTCGTGCTGCCTGCCGACCCTTGGGTCACCGTGGAGCGTATCTCGCAGGCGATGCGCGAGGATCTGGCGCGGCTTTGCCTGCATGAGCGGATACCTCGGCGTTCGGCTTTCGAAAGCCTCGCCTATGACCGGATCAACCAGTTGATGCCGCAGGTGCAGCGAACGGGCCGCAGGGGCGACCCCATTCTTGGCGGCAGCATCGCCGCCGTCACCGTTGGATTGGAGGTGCTGCGGCTGCGCCATGCGCAACTGGACTCCGCCGTGCCGCGCGAGACAGTCGAATCCATCGGCAATTTCCTGCGCGGCCTGGCGCGCGAATTGTTGTTCCGGCGGCCGGGCGAGCCGCAGACCGCGACCCTCGCGGTGGCAAGGCAATATGCGGCCAGCATTGGCGAACGCAGCGATCGGCTGGAAATGCTGCGGATCGCCGCCTCGCTGCGCATCATTGCCGCGGCGATGGAGGACTATCCGGATTTCTTTGCAAAGGGTCGTGCCTGAACAAATAGGGACATGTCGCGTTTCAGGTCGGACCGGATCCGAAAGGTCCCTTATCAGACTGGTCGATACTTAGGTGGACAGATGGCGCTCAAACGAATGGACAACATCGGTATCGTCGTCGAGGACCTCGATGCGACGGTTGATTTCTTTCGCGAGCTCGGCCTTGAACTCGAAGGGCGTGCCACGATCGAAGGGGAATGGGCCGGACGTGTCACCGGACTGGGCGACCAGCATGTCGAGATCGCCATGATGCGAACGCCGGACGGCCACAGCCGGCTGGAACTGTCCCGCTTCCTCAGGCCATCGACCGTGGCGGACCACCGCAATGCCCCAGTGAACGCCCTGGGCTATCTCCGCGTCATGTTCGCCGTGGACGACATTGACGACACGCTGGAGGGGCTCCGCAAGCACGGTGCCGAGCTCGTTGGCGAGGTGGTCCGCTACAAGGACGTTTATCGGCTCTGCTACATCCGTGGGCCTGAAGGGCTTCTTGTCGGACTTGCCCAGGAGCTCAGTTGAGACCCGATAAGCGCTAGGCCGCGGCAATCGCCAGCGCGTGCCCGCGCGCGTTTTCGCGCAGCGCGTCGAGATGAATCGACTTCACCAGTCCGGCAAGATCGCCCTCGGCCGATTGGCCGCCGAGTTCCTTCAGCATCAGCCAGCTCACTTCCTGCACGCCGGCGACACGCCGGCCATTGGCGACCTCGCGCCAGACTTTCAGCGCGCGCAGGATGATGCCATGCGTCGCCGGCGCAAGTCCGGCGCTGCGGAACAGCGCCTGCAGCGCCACGTCGTGCCCGCCGGCCAGAAGCGCCGTCACCCGCTGCTCGGACTGTCGGGCCAAAGCCACCATAGTCGAGCCGAAGAAGTCGACCTTGCCATGCGCGATGGTGCGGATGATGAAGCTGGCGGTGAGGTCGCCGCGCAGCCTTAGATGCTCGATCAGCGCGGCATGCTCTTCCATGCGGGTTCCCTCGATCAGCGTCACCGAGGCCTTCACGCAGGCATCGCGCATGACGCGATCGGCGCGCGCCGCGCCCATCATCGCCAGGACCAGCGGCGATCCTTTCAAGGTCTCGCCGAGCTTGACCAGCAGCATATGGCGGCAGTCGGCCGGCAGGCGCCGATCGGCGATCAGCGCCTCGCGCACCAACGGCACGTGGCCATGCCGCTCGGCCATGCGGCGGAAGCTGAGCGAAGCAATCTCGGCGCCGCTGTTGCCGACCAGAGCCGCGCAGGCTTCCGGTTCGCCGATCTCGGCGATTGCCGCCGCCAGCGACATCGAGACGACCGGGCGGTTGGCGATCAGCGTCTGCGTCGCTTTCTGGCCGCAGGCGACACGCTCGACCAGATCGGCATCGGTAAGCAGCGGCGAACGCGCCAGCACCAGCGCCGCCACTTCCGGCTGATCGGCGGCCAGCGCGCTGATCACCTGCGGCGGCGCGTGATGGCTCATCGACAGCGCCTCGGCGAGCGCCAGGCGCACCTTGGCGGAGGCGTCGTCCAGAAGCAGCGTCAGCGCCGCCTCGGCGGCGCAGCGATCCTCGAACGGCAGATCGGAATTGATATAGGCTCGCGCCAGCGCGCTCGCGGCGGCGGCACGCTCGGAAACCCTTGCCGTATCAATCCATTTTAGAAAGTGCGAAACAACCATGCCGACCAGCTACGCCCTTGCCGGAATGTCCCCGGCCCCGTTGTGAACGGTAGGCTGGAAATGGTTTACGAACGGTTCACCATATTTCTTAACCGGCTTGATGGAGACGCAGCCAACGCCTATCAAGCGGTGAAATTGCAGGAGATGGATCATGGCCGGGCTTTATCTGGAAGAGTTTGTCGTCGGCCATGTCTTCCATCATACGCTGCGCAAGACCGTGACCGAGAGCGACAACATGCTGTTTTCAGTCATGACGCTCAACCCGCAGCCTTTGCACATCGATTTCGACTTCGCCGCGAAAACCGAATGGGGCAAGCCGCTGGTAAACTCGCTGTTCACGCTCGGCCTCATGATCGGCATTTCGGTGAACGACATCACCGTCGGCACAACGGTCGCCAATCTCGGCATGAAGGAAACGGTGTTCCCGCACCCCGTCTTCCATGGCGACACCATCCGGGTCGAGACGACGGTCGTCTCCGTGCGCGAGTCCAAGTCGAAGCCCGATCGCGGCATCGTCGAGTTCGAGCACCGGGCCTATAATCAGAACGACGTTCTTGTCGCCAAATGCACTAGGCAGGCGATGATGCTGAAGAAGGCGGCCTGATGCGCTCGTTGCTGTTCGTGCCCGGCGATTCCGAGCGCAAGCTGGAAAAGGGATTCGAGGCCGGCGCCGACGTGGTCATCGTCGATCTCGAGGACTCCGTCGCCGCCGCGAACAAGGTTGCGGCGCGCGCGACCGCGGCCGGCTTCATCTCGAACCAAAGGCGCCGGACGGGTCCCGCCGTCTATGTGCGGGTCAACGACCTATCCACCGGACTCACCGACGACGACCTCGCAGCCCTCGTGCCGGCAAAGCCCGACGGCATCATGCTGCCCAAGTCGAACAGCGGGCAGGATGTCCAGCAGCTCGCGGCGAAGCTTCGGGTGCATGAGGCCGAAAACGGACTGCCGGATGGCGCCATGAGAATCCTGCCGATCATCACCGAGACCGCGTCTGGCGTGCTTGCGGCGGCAAGCTATGCCGGGGCAAGCGCGCGGCTCGCCGGCTTCACTTGGGGCGCGGAGGACTTGTCTGCCGCGATCGGCGCGCGGGCGGCCCGCGACGAGGACGGCCGCTATACCGACGTGTTCCGCCTCGCCCGCAGCATGACCATTCTGGCGGCGGGAGCGGCCGAAGTTGCTGCTATCGATACCGTCTTTCCCGATTTCCGCGACATGGCCAGCTTCGAGAAGGAATGCCGCGAAGCCGAGCGCGACGGCTTCGCCGGCAAGATGGCGATCCATCCGACGCAGGTGCCGGTCATCAACGCAGCCTTCACGCCCTCCGCCGAAGCGGTCGAGCGGTCGCAGGCGATCGTCGACGCCTTCGCGGCGGCGGGAAACCCGGGCGTCGTCGGCATCGACGGCAAGATGTATGACCGGCCGCATCTGCGCCTGGCTGAGCGTTTGCTGGCCCGCGCCAAGGCGTCGGGCACCTGAGATTACCAGACCATCGGGATCAGCTTGTAGCGGACGCGCGCGGCGTACTCGTCGTATCCCCGCAGGCCGGTCCGCAAAGTCTTTTCCTCGATGAAGGTGCGGATGGCGAGCAGGACGATGAAGACGAGCACCAATGCCAGCCCCCACCAGGAGCCGAGCACCAGCGCCGTTCCGGCGAAATAGACTATGGCGCCCGCATACATGGGGTGGCGTACATAACCGTATGGACCGGTGGTGATCACCTTCTGCCCACGCTCGTCCTGGATCTTCACGACAGGCGCCGCGAAACTGTTTTCCAGCATCGTGAGATAGCAGATCCAGATACCGACGAGCAGGACCAGCATCCCGATCGCCTGCACCCAAGCGGGAGCTGCCGACCAGCCAAAACGGAAGTCGAGCCCCATCAGGGCCAGCCATGCGAAGATACCGACCAGCAATATGCTCAGCACTATCTTGTCGGCGGCTGTCTGGGTCTTCTGGATCGGAGGGCGAAGGCGTTCGTTCATCAGGCCGGGATCGCGCCGGGCGAGCGCCACGCCCATGGTGAGGCTCAGTCCGACCATCACGACTATGTACACCCAGGCACCCCACCAGTGTAGCGTTCCTGCGGACACGAACATCAGCGTGCCCATCACACCGAACCACACGAATGTCTGGACAACCAATCTCGAGATCATGACCAACCTTCCATGACGTGCCGCCCGCCGCGATTTGGCCGATATCGACCGGTGGTCTATTATACCGACCGTCGGTCTATAACTCAAGGCACCCACGGCGCTCTGGACGAGAACGGCCGCCGCATGCACAAGGTTTCGCCATGCCTCGCATCATCAAGCATCCCGAAATCAGGCGCGAAGAACTGTTGGACCATGCCCAGGCCCTGTTCCTGACGCATGGCTACGACAAAGCGAGCCTCAACGACGTCATCGCGGCCGCCGGCGTCTCAAAGGGCGCCTTCTATCACTACTTCGCCTCCAAGGAGGCGCTGCTGGAGGCATTGGCCGAGCGTTTCGCCAGGCATGCGCTGGCCGGTGTCCAGAAGATTGTCGACGATCCGGAACTCGATCCGCTTGGACGCCTCAACGCGCTCCTCGCGCAGTCGCGCCAGGCCAAGGTCGAGACCGCGGCGGAAGCCTGGGCGCTGTTCGAGACAATGTTCCGGCCGGAAAACCTGGTGCTGTTCCACCGCATCAATCTGGCGGCGAGCAAGTCCTTCTCGCCGATCCTGGTGGAGATCATCCGCCAGGGCGTCGACGACGGAACATTCCGGACTTTCGATCCCGAAGGCGTTGCCGACATCGTCATGCAGTTCGGCCTGGCCACGCACGACGTGATCGCCAAGGCGTTCGCCGGCGGCAGCGATGCCGACATGGACATCGCGATCGAGGCCCTGGAAAGGCGTGTCAGGCTCTACGAGATCGCGCTTGACCGCATCCTGGGCCTGTCGGACGGCAGCATCCGGATCGGTGAGCCCGGCTACGTGCGCGCTGTCATGACAGCGCGCCGTGCCCATCCTGC
Organism: Mesorhizobium sp. M2A.F.Ca.ET.042.01.1.1; assembly: GCF_003997405.1. Taxonomy (NCBI): domain Bacteria; kingdom Pseudomonadati; phylum Pseudomonadota; class Alphaproteobacteria; order Hyphomicrobiales; family Phyllobacteriaceae; genus Mesorhizobium; species Mesorhizobium sp. M2A.F.Ca.ET.042.01.1.1. Next base: position 15,494 of record NZ_RZRX01000071.1, on the reverse strand, counting down.
CCTCGGCGGGCGCATCGAAGGAGCGTGAACTGTCCCACACTCCTTCGCGGCGTCCCTAAAGCATGTCTCCCGAAAGTGGGAACCGGTTTCGGGATAAAGACATGCGTAAAAGCGACGGAGCGAATCTGAAAGATCGCGACGCGCTTTAGGCCGCTCACCCCGCCCAGGGACCGGCGTAATCGGCATAGAGCTTGGCTGGATCGGGCCGCGGCCGCTCCGGCGCCGGCCCCTGATAGGAACCGATATGGACGAAGCCGATAACGCGCTCCTGCGGCGAGAGCCCGAGGATCGCCCTGCCCTCCGGCACATCGGAGTACCAGTTGCTGATCATGTTGGTGCCGTAGCCCAGCGCGTTCGCCGCGATCATCAGGTTCATGGCTGCCATGCCGCCGGACAGGAACATCTCCCATTGCGGGATCTTCGGGTTCTCCCTCGGCACCGACACGACGCCGATCACCAGCGGCGCACGAGAGAAGCGCGCCAGTTCCTGGTTGCGCCTGCCCTCCGGCAACGGCCCCTCGCGCTGCTCGGCAAGTGCTGCCAGCTTCTTGCCGATCTCGACGCGCGCCTCGCCGCGGTAGAGGATGAAGCGCCAGGGCTCGAGCCGGCCATGGTCGGGAACGCGCGAGGCAGCCGCGATCATCGTCGCGATCTCGGCATCGCTCGGCGCCGGCTCCTTGAGGTCCGGGATCGGCGCGGAATTGCGGGTGAGCAGGAAGTCGATGATCGGCGACGCCATGGGCGCAAGTCTCCTCAGCATTCTATAGTGTTCAATTTTGAGCTGAAGCACGCCATCGGGATGTCGGGCGGCTCGGGCGGTGGCGTTTTGCGCCACATAAAGAGCCGTCGGCGCAAGGCCTCGAACTCTTAAGCCTTGAAATTGCCACCGCCTTGGGCTTCAACGCAAGGCATGTTTGAGGGGATCCTGCGCCTTTTCGTGATCGCGCTCGTCGCTGCGTTGTTCGCGGTGCCGGTTTCTTTCGCGCTGGCCCAGAACGCCAACGATGTCGGCGACCTCAAGCTTCCAGGCATTTCGAGCTACGCGACGCCGAAGACAGGAGCACCGCTGGCGCTCGGCAACGGCGGCGCCATTACGCTCTCGGCGCAACTGACCGACAAGGGCGCCGACATCACCCGGGGCATTGTCTGGCGGGTGTTCAAGCCGCAGCCGTCCAGCGACGGCAAGCTCCCGATGGTGGCGTCCGCCCATGGCGGCACGGCCGTGTTCCAGCTCGACCCCGGCAGCTATCTCGTCCACGCCTCCTATGGGCGCGCCGGCGCCACCAAGCGCATCAGTGTCGGCAAGGAGGCCAGGCACGAAAGCCTGGTGCTCGACGCCGGCGGCCTCAAGCTCGACGCGGTGACATCGGGCGGCGCCCCAATCCAGTCGAAGAAACTGCGCTTCTCGATCTATGAAGACCATCCCGCCGCCAATGGCGACCGCGCGCTGATCGCCCCCGACGTGGCGCCGAACACCGTGGTGCGGCTGAACGCCGGCACCTATCACGTCGTCTCCACCTATGGCGCGGTCAACGCCGTGATCCGCTCCGATATCCGCGTCGAGGCCGGCAAGCTGACCGAGGCAACCGTCGAGCACCGGGCGGCTGAGATGACGATGAAGCTGGTGCGCGAGCCCGGCGGCGAAGCCATCGCCGACACGTCCTGGTCGTTGCTCAACGAGAGCGGCGATCCGATCAAGGAAGCGGTCGGGGCCTTCGCCTCGATGGTGCTGGCCGAGGGTCAGTACACCATCATCGCCAAGAACCGCGACCGCATCTACCAGAAGGATTTCACGGTGGTCGCCGGCCAGAACCAGGAAATCGAGGTCGTTGCCAACGAGTCCTCGGCCATCGATCCCGAAGAAGGCGCGGACTGATACATCTGAGCTGTCAGGCCGCCTTGCGCATCCGCTTTTGCAGGAACGGCACGCGGCTGCGTTGCGCGGAGGGAGCAGCCAGGTCGAAGACCGAGCGATAGAGTCGATCGAGCAGCGCCTTGCGGTCGCGCAGCGGCTCGAGGTCGCTCCATCTCAGCACATCGCCGATGCGCACCTCGATGGCCTTGCCCGACAAACGGGCGAACTCGCGGATCAGCAAGGAAGTGCGCAGCGTCAGCGATGCCTTGCCGATGAACTTCGCCACGCGGTTGTCGCGCTCGGCCATGTTCATCGGGCCGCTGACGAGATGGAACAGGCGGCCGTTCTGGCCGGAAAAATGCATCGGGATGACCGAGGCCTTGGCGTCCTGGACGAGCTTGGCCGGGAACATCTTCCACGGCAGGTCGATGGCGCGGCCGAAACCCTTCGGCGCCGTGGCGACGCCGCCGGCCGGGAAGACGACGATGGTGACGCCTTCCTTCAGCAGGCGCACCGCTTCATGGCGCACCGCCATATTGTTCTTCAGCGCTTCCTTCGTTTCGGAAAAATCGATGGGCAGCGAATAGGGCTCCATCTCGCGGATCCTGAGCAGATCCTTGTGGATCATGACCCGGAAAGGCCGGCCGAGCTGCTCGACCAGCGACAGCACCGCAATGCCGTCGCCGATGCCGAAGGGATGGTTGGCTACGATGACCAGCGGTGTGTCCGGCAGCGCCGGCGGCGGCCATTGCACGGCGTTGCGGACCTTGACGTCGATCAGTTCCAGCATACGGCTGAACACGCGATCGTCGGTCGGCACCACCTGACGGCGCCAGAAATCGTAAAGCACGGCAAAACGGTCGCGGCCGGACAGGCCCTCGACCGAATGGATGAACCAGCGCGTCAGCACCGGCTGATGCGGGTTGGCATAGGAGAGCTCGGGAAAACGTCTTTCCCGCGGTTTCAACTTGAGCATGGCGGCTCGTTACAGGGCTGGCGTGACAGGCATATGAAAATGGCGGTGGACCGGCCACCGCCATTTTAGAAAGTGTAGGTATGTCAGGCCGCCGCGCGACGCTTGCGATCCGGCGAGACCGCCTCGTCGGCGAGAGCCTTCACCGCGTCCTCGAGCTTCAGCGATTCCTGGTCGCGGGAGCCCAGCCGGCGGACATTGACGGTCTCTTCTTCCGCCTCGCGCTTGCCGCAGACGAGGATGACCGGCACCTTGGCGAGCGAATGCTCGCGCACCTTGTAGTTGATCTTCTCGTTGCGCAGGTCGGCTTCGGCGAGCAGCCCCGCGGCCTTCAACCGGTCGACGACCTTCAAGGCGTATTCGTCCGCATCCGAGGTGATCGTCGCCACCACCACCTGCAGCGGCGCGAACCACAGCGGGAAATGGCCGGAATAGTTCTCGATCAGGATGCCGAGGAACCGCTCCATCGAGCCGCAGACGGCGCGATGCACCATCACTGGCTGCTTCTTCTCCGAATCCGAGCCGATATAGAAGGCGCCGAAGCGTTCCGGCAGGTTGAAGTCGACCTGCGTGGTGCCGCACTGCCATTCGCGACCGATGGCGTCCTTCAGCACATATTCGAATTTCGGCCCGTAGAAGGCGCCCTCGCCCGGATTGATCGAGGTCTTGATGCGGTTGCCGGAGCGCGTGCGGATCGTCTCCAGCACATTGCTCATGATCGCCTCGGCATGGTCCCAGGCCTCGTCGGTGCCGACGCGCTTGTCCGGCCGCGTCGACAGCTTCACGCTGACCTCGTCGAAGCCGAAATCGGCATAGGTCGACAGGATCAGGTCGTTGATGCGCAGGCACTCGGCGGCCAGCTGCTCCTCCGTGCAGAAGATATGCGCGTCGTCCTGCGTGAAGCCGCGCACGCGCATCAGCCCGTGCAGCGCGCCGGACGGCTCGTAGCGATGCACATTGCCGAATTCCGCAAGTTTCACGGGCAGTTCCCGGTAGGACTTCAACCCATGCTTGAAGATCTGCACATGTCCCGGACAGTTCATCGGCTTCAGCGCGAAGACGCGGTCGTCATCGGTATCGTCGCCGGCGACGGTCACCTTGAACATCGCGTCGCGATACCAGCCCCAATGTCCCGACGTCTCCCACAGGCTCTTGTCCAAAACCTGCGGCGCGTTGACTTCCTGATAGCCGTGCTCGTCGAGGCGCCGGCGCATGTAGTTGATCAGGTTCTGCACCATCTTCCAGCCCTTGGCGTGCCAGAAGACGACGCCAGGCCCTTCTTCCTGGAAATGGAACAGGTCCATCTCGCGGCCGAGCTTGCGGTGATCGCGCTTCTCGGCCTCTTCCAGCAGCGTCTGGTAGGCGTCGAGCTGCGCCTGGTCGGCCCAGGCGGTGCCGTAGATGCGCGTCAGCATCGGGTTGTTGGAATCGCCGCGCCAATAGGCGCCGGCGACCTTCATCAGCTTGAAGGCGTTGCCGATCTGCCCGGTCGAAGCCATGTGCGGACCGCGGCAGAGGTCGAACCAGTCGCCCTGCGCGTAGATCTTGAGGTCCTGGTCCTTAGGTATGGCGTCGATCAGCTCGAGCTTGTAGCGCTCGCCCTTCTCGGCGAAAACCTTCTTCGCCTTTTCGCGCGACCACACCTCCTTGGTGAACGGCTTGTTGCGCTGGATGATCTCGCGCATCTTCTTCTCGATCACCGGAAAATCGTCCGGCGTGAACGGCTCGTTCCTCGCGAAGTCGTAGTAGAACCCGTTCTCGATCACCGGCCCGATCGTCACCTGCGTTCCCGGCCATAGCTCCTGCACGGCCTCGGCCAGCACATGCGCCGCATCGTGGCGGATGAGCTCCAGCGCGCGCGGATCCTCGCGGGTGATGATCTCGACCTTGCCGGACGAGCCGAGCGGATCGGAAAGATCGCGCACGGTGCCGTCGAGGCTGTAGGCGACAGCCTTCTTGACCAGCGACTTTGAGATCGACTCGGCAAGGCCAGCGCCGGTCAGCGCCGCGTCGTAGTCGCGGACGGAACCATCGGGAAATGTCAGGGAAACGGAATTCGGCATCAGAATTCTCCTATCCAGTCCCGCAAACGAGCGCGGGTGGTGAAATGCATGTCGCAGGATGCGTTGCTGCATGCAGAGGGTTAGCCGGAGGCGTCCGGCAGCGGCGCGGTTTTAGAGGCAGTGCCGCGTCAGGTAAAGAGCGGCCCGTCAGGAAATGTCGCCAGTAGTGTCGCAGGCGCTTCGCGCGGGCTTGTGAACAGAGCGCGGCGCAGCTTGTATACGAACTATGGAAGACGCATCCCCAAGCCGAACCGCCCTGCGCGTCGCGCGCTTGCGGGCCCTTCATCAATTCTCACCGCAAGCGGCGCTGTTTCGCGATCCCTACGCGCTCCCGATTCTGGGCGAGGCCGCGCCGAACGCCGGGGAACTCTCTCAGGAAGACGAGCATGGGCGCCGCATGCGCCTGTTCGTTGCCTCACGCGCCCGCCTCGCCGAGGACTGGCTAGCGGCGGCGGTGCGACGCGGCGTCGCCCAAGTCGTGGTGCTTGGCGCCGGCCTCGACACTTTTGCGCTGCGCAATCCATATCCCGACCTCGCGGTCTTCGAGGTCGATCACCCGGCGACACAGGCTTGGAAGCGCCAACGCATCGCCGAAGCCGGTCTTGCCGAGCCGGCCGGCGCCGCCTTCGTGCCGGTCAATTTCGAACGCCAGAGTCTGGCAGGCGAATTGGCGGCGGCAGGTCTGAAAACGAACGAGCCGAGCTTCTTCATCTGGCTGGGCGTCGTGCCCTACCTGACGCGCGAAGCGATTTTTGCCACGCTTGGCTACATTGCCGGTCTCCCCGGCTCGGAGGTCGTCTTCGACTACAGCGAGCCGGCCGAGGATCGTGACGCGGCGGGCCGGGCGACGCTTGCCTTCTACGCGGCGCGCGTCGCGGCGGTCGGCGAGCCCTGGATCAGCTTCTTCGTTCCCGATGAATTGGCAAAGGCCCTCGCCGATCTTGGCTTCGACGACATCGAAGACCTCGACAACGGCGATATTGCCGCGCGCTTTGCCAGGTCCCCTAGCACCAAAAGCAATTCCGGCGGACACATCCTGCGCGCCCGCCGCAGCGTCTGAGAGAGGCTACTTCACCAGTTGCGGCAAATCCTTCAGGAACGCCGCGCGCGTCGCGAGACCTTTCGGCTCGTCGGTACGCTTGGTGTCGAGAACCAGCCTTGCAAAGACGATGCGGCGGCCGTCCTTCTCGGCCCAGCCAACGAACCACCCAAGCGAGCGCCTGCCGCCTTGGCCAAGCCTGGTGCTGCCGGTCTTGCCCTGCACCGTCCAGTCTCCTGCCGCGAAGGTCGGCAGGATTGCCTTGGTCATTTCATGCGCCTTCGCCGAAACCGGCATCTTGCCGGCGAGCAGTTGGCGCAGGAACGCCGTCTGCTCGACCGGCGATATTTCCAGCGAGGAATTGATCCAGGATTGCGTCAGTCCGTTGTCCTTGCCGGCATCGCCCGAGACGTCCTTGTTGCCATAGCCGAATTTCGACACGTAGCCGGCGAACTTCTCGGCGCCGAGCCGCCGCGTGATCTCGCGCGAATACCAGACGATGGAATCGCGTTCCCAGATCGTCGGATCGACGGCCTTCTGGTCCCGCTTCGCCGCCTTGAATTCCGGCCTGTAGTCCCAGCTCGGCGTGTGCGCGTCGCTTAAGATGCCTGCGTCATAGCCGATCAGCGCCAGGGGCACCTTGAACGTCGAGGCCGGGCTGACGCGCTGGTCGCAGACGCCGTCCTGGTAAAGCGTGGCGCCGCTTTGCGCATCCTGGATCAGCGTGCAGCGGATGTCGTCGAGCGGCGCCGATTGCGCCCGCACCGGCAAGCCGAGCATCCAGGCCAGAAGGAAAAGGACGATGGCAAAAATGAAGGGATAGCGGTCCATCTGGTGCATGGCGAAGTCACTCCGGTATGAGATTGCGGGAGCGGCTTAGCGACGCGACTTGTCTCGATTTTGTCTCAAATTGGCAATGTTTGTGCAGCTTCGCGTTAACCCTACCGGACCGTTAAAATCCGGGTCGCGCGTGACGGCGAAGCAATCAGATTTCGGTTTCGCTGCGCCTTTTGCCGATCCGCCAGTAGCGCCAGGGCATGAACCAGACATAGCGCGCCGCAAGCACCTCCGGCACACGGTCGATGCCGTGCGTTCCGAACGGCCCGCAGCGTGAGATTCTGAACAGCCCCATCCAGCCGCCGGCCCACAGGCCATGGCGGGCGATCGCCTCATGCGCGTATTCGGAGCAGGTCGGCAGGTGCCGGCAGCTGTTGCCGACAAAGCCTGAAAGCGTCAGCTGATAAAGGCGCACGAGTGACGTGCCGAGGATGCGCCCAGGCGTCTTGCGCCATGGCCCCGGCCAATTGCGTCCCTGCTGGATCGGCCGGTGCGTATGTCCGTGATGGTCGCCCATCGCTCCGCAGCCTGTTTCACTGCGCGATAGATGTGGGCTTCGGCGCTGAAACGCAATGCCCTTAACCCCTGGAGCGCCGGACGGGATGGCTGCCGGTCCATGGGCGATGGTGGGAAGGAAGATCGCGGCGGCCATGGCGGCTGTCCCGCACGACCCCACCACGCCATTGGAAGGTCGCTATCCGTACCACGTCGCTGAAAATGGCCAGGAACTCGTTCATGGCAGGTCTCCTTTGACACGGATTAGACTGCCGCTGGCCTTCCTCCTCAAACGAGTATAATTTCCGTCTCGGATAACTTGAGGTTATGCGAATGAAGCGGGGCCGCCTGCCGCTGACGGCATTGAGAAGCTTCGAGACGGCCGGCCGGCATTTGAGCTTCAGCCGGGCGGCAGAGGAGCTTTATGTCTCACAGGCCGCGATCAGCCGGCAGATACGCGAGCTCGAGACCTTTCTGGGAAGACCGCTGTTCCTGCGCCTCTATCGCCGCGTCGAACTGACGGATGCGGGACATCGGCTGCTCGGCCGATTGGTGAGAAGCTTCGACGATATCGACCGCGTGCTTTCCGAGCTCACGGCCTCGCCAGCGCAAGCCGTCGTGCGCGTCAGCGTCGAACCGTCGCTCGCCGCGGTGTGGCTGGTGCCACGGCTCAATCGCTTTCGCCAACTTCGACCCGATATCGACGTTTCCCTCGAAGTTGATCCACGGCCGATCGAGTTCCGCAGCGATCAGCCCGAGCTCGCCTTGCGTTTCAGCGCGCACGCCACGTCATGGCCGCGCAGCGAGGCCGAGCGCCTGGCCTCGACCGTCGATTCACCGGTCCTGTCGCCGGCGCTGCTTGCCGCCGGCCCTCCCCTGGAAAAGCCGATCGACCTTCGCCATTACACGCTGCTGCATGAGGAAAACCGCCAGGGCTGGGCGCGCTGGTTCCAGGCGGCCGGCGTGCCCGCCGAGGCGATCCCCGCGCGCGGCCCGATGCTGACCGACGTCTCGCTTTCCAAACAGGCCGCGTTGCTCGGCCATGGCGTGGCGCTCGGCGATCTCCTGCAGGTCGGCGAGGAACTCGCTTCGGGGACTTTGATCAAGCCGTTCGATATCGATGTCGCTTCCGGCGCCTACTGGCTGGTGGCCAGAAGTTTGAAGAACCTGCCGGAGCCGGCCAGGGCGTTCGCCGACTGGATCCGAAGCGAATTCGCTGTAACCAGGAGAACGGCCTAGCCTTGTCCTTAGGCCGCCTGTCCGGCGCGTTTCTTCTCGATCTGGCCGATCGCGTCGACCACCGCGTCGAAGGTCAGCATGGTGGAGGCGTGACGCGCCTTGTAGTCGCGCACCGGTTCCAGATATTTGAGGTCCGCGAAGCGTCCTTCCGGCGGCGCGCCGTTTTCCTTCAGCATCCTCAGCATGGTTTCGCGGACCGCGCGCAATTCGCCGGCCTTGGCGCCGACCACATGCTGGGCCATGATCGAGGACGAGGCTTGGCCGAGCGCGCAGGCCTTCACGTCATGGGCGAAATCGGTGACCACATCGCCGTCCATCTTGAGGTCGACGGTCACGGTCGAGCCGCACAATTTGGAATGCGCCCTGGCGGTCGCGTCGGGATGATCGAGCCGGCCGATACGCCCGATATTTCCGGCGAAGCCGAGAATTTTCGCATTGTAGACGTCGTCGATCATATTTTTCCAATCCGTCGCCGCCCAGCGAACAGGGTTTGCCGCTCTCGCGTCTTCCTTTCGCTCCGCTCCAACCATATATAATGGTGGCAGTCGGGCATCGACAAGGCGGCTGGAAGCTGCCTTCGTTGCCCCGCTGTTCACGCCGCTTGCGGGATGGAAATGGGCGATTTTCACCCAAAAGGTCATGGTCCGTTCAACTCGTCCCACCTTTGAGTGGGACTACGGGAGACGCCTTTATGGATGCCGTCATCAAGAAAATCATGCCCCCTTCACAATATTTGGACAAGCCCGTCACCGACCGGCCGAGCGAAGCCGAGGTCGAAGCCGCCGTGCGCACATTGCTGCGCTGGACCGGCGACAATCCGGACCGCGAAGGCCTGGTCGATACGCCGAAGCGTGTCACCAAAGCCTTCCGCGAGATGTTCAACGGCTACGACATGTGCCCGGCCGACGAGCTTGGCCGCACTTTCGAGGAGGTTGCCGGCTATGACGACCTCGTCATCGTCAAGGACATAAAGTTCCATTCGCATTGCGAGCACCACATGGTGCCGATCATCGGCAAGGCGCATGTCGGCTATCTGCCGGACGGCAAGGTCGTCGGCCTGTCGAAGATCGCGCGCGTGGTCGACATCTTCGCCCATCGCCTGCAGACGCAGGAAGCGATGACCGCGCAGATCGCCGGCGTCATCCAGGACGTGCTCAACCCGCGCGGCGTCGCCGTCATGCTCGAGGCCGAGCATATGTGCATGGCCATGCGCGGCATCCGCAAGCAGGGCTCGACCACGCTGACCTCGACCTTCACCGGCGTCTTCAAGGATACGCCCGAGGAGCAGGTCCGCTTCGTAACCATGGTGCGCGCAGGCGGCTGATTTGCCGGCCGTCGCCGGCCAAAACACGTAAGGACCGGCGATGTCGGCAGTCGAATTTCCAAAAGCTCCCTCAAGCAAGAAAGCGCTGGAGGAAGGCTCCGTCTTTTCTCCGCGCTTCGACGCCGCGGGCCTCGTCACCGTCGTCGTCACCGATGCCGGTGACGGCGTGCTGTTGATGGTCGCGCATATGAATGCCGAGGCGCTGGCGCTTACGCTGGAAACCGGCATTGCCCACTACTGGTCGCGCTCGCGCAATGCGCTGTGGAAGAAGGGCCAGACCTCGGGCAATTTCCAGCAGGTCGTGGAGATGCGCACGGATTGTGACCAGGACGCGATATGGTTGCGCGTGAAAGTGTTGGGCCACGACGCAACCTGCCACACCGGACGGCGTTCTTGTTTTTATCGGACGGTGGGGCTGGATGACGGCAAAGCGACGCTTGCCGGCGACGGCAGCAGGCCGCTGTTCGATGCGGAAGAAACGTATCGGAAGCCGGTGTGAACCATTCAATATTCACAAACCACTCAAATTCACTATTCTCAAATATCCTTGCGGTAGAAGGGACATGGGACAAGGGAGATCATGATGCTCGAATGGGCGTCATTGCGCAGCAAACCTGACGTTCGTGAGGCCAACGGCCCCGCATCGTCCGGCGGCGTGCCCGATCCGAAACCAGGCAGGAAAGCGGGCATCTCGCTGGCGCTTGGCGGCGGCTGTGCCCGTGGTTGGGCCCATATCGGCGTGCTGCGCGCGCTTGACGAGGCCGGCATCGAAGTATCGATGATCGCCGGCACTTCGGTTGGCGCCTTGGTCGGCGGCTGCTACCTGGCCGGCAAGCTGGACGAGTTGGAGGAATTCGCCAGGAGCCTGACCAAGCGGCGTATCTTCGGCCTGCTTGATCTAAATCTGCGCGGCAGCGGCCTGTTCGGCGGCATGAAGCTCGACCAGCGCCTGCGCGAGCATCTCGACGGCGCCCGCTTCGACGATCTGTCGAAGCCGTTCGTCGCCGTTGCTTCCGAAATCCGCACCGGCCATGAGATCTGGCTGTCGAGCGGCTCGCTCGTCACCGCCATGCGGGCTTCTTATGCGCTGCCCGGCGTCTTCGAGCCGGTGCCCTGCAACGGCCGCATGCTGGTCGACGGCGCGCTGGTCAATCCGGTGCCGGTCTCGGTCTGCCGCGCCTACGAGCAGCCGCTCGTCGTGGCGGTCAACCTGCACTACGACCTTTTCGGGCGCGCCGCCGTCATCAAGCACAGCGCCGGTGAGCTGGTCGTCGAGAAAGACGCACCGCGCCCCGGCCAGGTCAATCCCCAGTCGCACCAGACGCGGCTCGGCATCACCGGTGTCATGGTCGAAGCCTTCAACATCATCCAGGACCGGATTTCGCGCGCCAGGCTCGCCGGCGATCCGCCCGACATGTCGCTGCAGCCGAAGCTCAGCCATATCGGTCTGACGGAATTCCACCGCGCCGACGAGGCGATCAGCCTCGGTTATCAGGCGACGATGTCCCAGATCAGCGAACTGACCCGGCTGCAGTCCGTTCTGGTCTGAATTCCCCGATTGCTACGCGAGAGCTGCGTCACTGATGCGAAACTGCACCGTGCGGTTGCCGTTCCAGTAATTGCCCGACAGCGAACCGGCGATATGCACGGTCCTGCCCCTGTTCTTGAACAGGAATTCGCCGAGCGCAGTGTCGACGGCGCGAAAGGCGATCGCTTGGATGTTGCCGCCGCTTTGCGACTGCAGGTCGACGCGAATGTGATTGGTGCCGATCGCGCGCGCGTCGGTCAGCCGGTGGCGCGGCAGCACGAAGACCGGCGCGATGTGCCCGGCGCCGAACGGGCCGGCTTTCTCCAGCGCGTCGAGCAGCGCGATCGTGGCGCCCTCGGCGGCCAGGGCGCCGTCGATCGCCAGGCTTTCCTCATTCTGCAGCCGAAAGACATCGGCCGCGGCGCGCTCCTCGAAGAAAGCGCGCAACGCGCCGAGCTTGGCACGCTCGACGGTGATGCCGGCCGCCATCGCATGGCCGCCGCCCTTGAGGATCAGCCCGGCAGCCGCCGCCTCGCGCACCAGCCGGCCAAGGTCGAAGCCGGTCATCGAACGGCCAGAGCCCGTGCCGATGCCGGTCGAATTGAAGGCGATGGCGAAGGCCGGCCTGCGCGCATAATCCTTGAGCCGCGAGGCGATCAGACCGACGATGCCCGGATGCCAGCTGTTGCTGGCCGTGACGATGACGGCGGGACCGTTGCCGCCGGCAAGCTCGGCATCAGCCTCGGTGCGCGCCTGCGCCAGCATCTCCTGCTCCATCTGCTGCCGTTCCTGGTTCAGCCGGTCGAGTGTCTCGGCGATGCTTGCCGCTTCGACGGGATCGTCGGTGGCCAAAAGCCGGCTGCCGAGCGCCGCGTCGCCGATGCGGCCGCCGGCATTGATCCGAGGCCCGATCAGGAAGGACAGATGGAAGGTGTTGATCGGCTCGCCGATGCGCGAGGCCCGCGCCAGCGCCGCCAGCCCCTCATTCTTCTGCTGGCGCAACACCTGCAGCCCCTTGACGACGAAGGCGCGGTTGACGCCGGTCAGCGGCACCACGTCGCACACCGTCGCCAGCGCCACCAGATCGAGCATTGAAAGCAGATCGACGGGCGCGGCATCCGGCAGCCTTTTGCGCAGCAGCTTTGCCGTCTGAACCAGGCAAAGGAAGACGACGCCGGCGGCGCACAGATGCCCCTGCCCCGACAAATCGTCCTCGCGATTGGGATTGACCACGGCCGCCGCCGGCGGCAGCGGGCCGCCGACCTGGTGGTGATCGAGCACCACCACGTCGGCGCCGGCTTCCCTGGCCGCCTCGATCGAGGTCGCGCTGTTGGTGCCGCAATCGACGGTGACGATCAGCTTCGCGCCGCGCGAGATCAGTTCCCGCATCGCTTCGGGGTTGGGCCCGTAGCCTTCGAAGATGCGGTCCGGGATATAGATTTCCGACGGCACCGAAAAATGCGTGAGGAAGCGTTTCAGGAGCGCCGACGAGGCGGCGCCGTCCACGTCATAGTCGCCGAAGATCGCCACTTTCTCGCGGGCGACGATCGCATCGGCGAGCCGCGCCGCCGCTTTCTCCATGTCCGTCAGCGATGCCGGGTTCGGCAGAAGCTCGCGAATGGTCGGGTCGAGGAAGCGCTCGGCCTGCTCCGCGCTGACGCCGCGCCCGGCAAGCACCCGCGCGACGATATCGGGCACGCCGTGGCCCTGCGCGATCGCCAAGGCGGCCATGTCCTGCCGCTCGGTCAGCCGGTGTTGCCAGGAAACACCGGTCGCCGACTGCCTGACATCGAGGAAGAACCGTTTCTCGCCCGTCATGCGACGCGCCGTCTGCACATCATCTTGGGCAGATATCAATATGCGACGGCGGGAGCAATTCGGCGCAGGCGAGCAATCCGGGGAAAAGTGTGGAAGGTTTTTCCCCGGGACGCCGCGGTGGCGCTCAAATGGGCGAAATCAGAACTTTTCCAGGTCCTGGTGGCGCGCCTTGATCTCGCGGACCGTGCGCGAGGACGAGCGCAGCACGATGGTATGCGTGGTGATGAAGGTGCGGCCAAACTTCACCCCGTCGAGCAGATTGCCGTCGGTGACGCCGGTCGCCGCGAACAGCACGTCGCCGCGCGCCATGTCCTGGGCGCGATAGACCCGCTTCGGGTCGGAAATGCCCATCTTCTCAGCCCGCGCCACCTTTTCCGGCGTGTCGAGGATCAGCCGGCCCAGCATCTGCCCGCCGGTGCAGCGAAGCGCCGCCGCCGCCAGCACGCCTTCCGGCGCGCCGCCCGTGCCGAGATAGATGTCGATGCCGGTCTCGCCCGGATCGGTGGTGTGGATGACGCCCGCGACATCGCCGTCGCCGATCAGCCGTATCGCCGCGCCCGTGGCGCGCACGGCGTCGATCAGCTTGGCGTGACGCGGCCGGTCGAGGATGCAGGTGGTGATGTCGGAAACCGCCACGCCCTTGGCCTTGGCCAGATTGGCGAGGTTCTCGGCCGGCGAGGCGTCGATGTCGATCAGGCCTTCCGGATAGCCGGGGCCGATAGCGATCTTGTCCATATAGACGTCGGGCGCAAACAGCAGGCTGCCCTTTTCCGCGATGGCGATGACCGCAAGCGCATTGGGCAGGTTCTTGGCGCAGATCGTGGTGCCTTCCAGCGGATCGAGCGCGATGTCGACCGCCGGGCCGTTGCCAGTGCCGACCTCCTCGCCGATATAGAGCATCGGCGCCTCGTCGCGCTCGCCCTCGCCGATCACCACCGTGCCCTTGATGGCGAGGCGATTGAGCTCCTGACGCATCGCATCGACCGCCACCTGGTCGGCTGCCTTCTCATCCCCGCGCCCGCGCAGCCTGGCGGCCGCGACGGCGGCCCGCTCGGTGACGCGCACCACTTCCATGGTGAGGATCCGGTCGAGGCCGGCAGCGATGTTCTGGGCGATGTTCATGGATGGGCATTCCTCGTTGTCTGTTAGCGTCGAGCAATCCCAGAACGGTTGAGCACCGGAATTGCTCCGCCTCCCGCCAGAGGCGGGCTTCTTCTGGCAAAGCTCCATGACAACGGCAAGACTTAGCCGGTCATTTTTCGAAATGACAGCAAAATCAATCGATTGAAGACGGAATCGGACCTGGCTTATTCCGCCCGCTCGATGCGGATCACTTGCGGTTTGTCGGTCAGATGGCCGTCCTTGGTGATGCCTTCGACCGCCTTGCGCACCGCGGCTTCCGTCGTCTCGTGGGTGACGAGGATGACGGTTTTCTGCGCCTGTGTTTCCGTGCCGGCAGCCTGCTGGACGATTGATTCCAGCGAGATGTCGTTGTCGGCCATGCGCTTTGCGATGGCCGCGAAGACGCCGGTGCGGTCATGCACGGTCAGCCGGATGAAGTAGCCGCCGGCATGGCTGCGCATGCGCGCCTTCTTGTAAGGCTTCAGTTCCTTCGCCGGCCAGCCGAACACCGGAGCGTGCTGGAACCCGGGCCGGCTCTTGGCGATGTCGGCGATGTCGCCGATCACCGCCGAGGCGGTGGCATTGCCGCCGGCGCCAGGGCCGGAAAGCAGGAGCTCGCCCAGAATGTCGGTCTCGATCGCCACGGCATTGGTGACGCCATGCACCTGCGCGATGACCGAAGCCGTCGGCACCATCGTCGGGTGCACCCGCTGCTCGATGCCGCTGTCGGTGCGCTGCGCGACGCCGAGCAGCTTGATGCGGTAGCCGAGATCGGCCGCCGCGCGGATGTCGGCCTGGCTGATGTTGGAGATGCCTTCCATATAGATGTCGTTGGCGGCGATCTTCGTGCCGAAGGCAAGGCTGGTCAGGATCGACAGCTTGTGCGCCGTGTCGTGGCCTTCGATGTCGAAGGTCGGATCGGCCTCGGCATAACCCAGCCGCTGCGCGTCCTTCAGGCAGGCATCGAACGAGATGCCCTCGGCTTCCATGCGGGTCAGGATGTAATTGCAGGTGCCGTTGAGGATGCCGAAGACACGCGTCACCGCGTTGCCGGCCATTGCCTCGCGCATCGTCTTGATGACAGGGATGCCGCCGGCCACCGCCGCCTCGTAATTGAGCAGAACGCCCTTCTTCTCGGCGATCTCGGCAAGCGCCACGCCATGCTTGGCCAGCAGCGCCTTGTTGGCGGTCACGACATGCC
>NZ_RZRX01000070.1:0-25550 GCF_003997405.1 Mesorhizobium sp. M2A.F.Ca.ET.042.01.1.1 | reverse complement strand
AGCCGCGCGCCAGCATCGGCATAGCCGCCTTCTCGTCGTTTCCAAGCGGCCGCACCGACTGATAACCGGCGAGCAGCGCCGTACCCTTGGTCAGGTTGAAGGAAAAATCCTTCTCGAAGCACCAGGCGTTGAGGCAGGTGGCGACGTCGTACGCGTAGAGATCGTCGCAGGCGAAATAAAAGTCGATCAGCCCGGACAGCTTCTCGCCGAGGAAGAAGACATTGTCCGGGAACAGGTCGGCGTGGATGATGCCTTGCGGCAGGCCGTTCGGCCAGTTGCGCTCGAAATCGGCGAAGTCGGCGTCGACCTCCGCCGCCAGGCCCGGCTCGACCTCGTCGGCGCGGCCGCGCGAGGCCGCCCAGAGCTTGCGCCAGCCGTCGATCGCCAGCGCGTTCGGCCTTCTCATCTGAAAATCCTGGCCGGCAATATGGAGGTTGGCGAGCGCCTTGCCCACTTCCGCGCAATGCGCGGCGGTCGGGCGCCTGAGCGACAGGCCTTCGAGGAAGGTGATGATGACGGCAGGCCGGCCGGCGAGCGTGCCGATGACGGTGCCGTCATGCGCCGTGACCGGCAGCGGGCAGGAAATGCCCTTCCTGGCGAGGTGACCCATCAGGCCGAGAAAGAACGGCAGGTCGGCCTTGTCGACGCGCTTCTCATAGAGCGTCAGGATGTAGGAGCCGGTCGAGGCGTGGACCAGGAAATTGGAATTCTCGGTGCCCTCGGCGATGCCCTTGTAGGAGAGCAATTCCCCCACCGGATAGGCTTTGAGGAATGCTGTCAGTTCGCCTTCGTTGACGTCGGTGTAGACGGCCATCCTGTTTCACGCCGCTCCATTGACGAAGGCCATGTCGGCCGCCGTCAGTTCGACATCGCGCAGCACCCGCATCACCGGAAAATCCTCCGTTTCCGTGGCCGTGATGGCCAGGTCGATGGTGACGTCGAAGCGCTGCCGGAACGCATCGATGATCTCGTCGACGATGATCTCCGGCGCCGATGCGCCGGCCGACAGGCCGAGCGTCCTGATCCCGGTGATCTCATCCCACGGAATTTCGGCTGCGCGCTGCACGAGAAGCGACATTGTTGCACCCGCGCGCTCCGCCACTTCGACAAGGCGACGCGAGTTGGACGAATTGGGCGCGCCGACGATGAGGAAAAGATCGGCGCCGGCGGCCGTCTCCTTCACCGCTTCCTGGCGGTTGGTGGTGGCATAGCAGATCGATTCGGCCGCGGCCGCGTGCAGTTCGGGAAACCGCTCCTGCAGAGCCCGGATGATGCCGGCGGTGTCCTCGACCGACAAGGTCGTCTGGGTGACGAAGCCCAGCGCCGAGGCGTCGACGGGCACGAAGCGCGCGGCGTCGGCCTCGGTCTCGATCAGCGTCACGGCGCCTTCCGGCAACTGGCCCATCGTGCCGATCACTTCCGGGTGACCGGCGTGGCCGATCAGAAGCACATGGCGGCCGAGCCGCTGGTGGCGCATCGCCTGCTTGTGCACCTTGGAGACCAGCGGGCAGGTGGCGTCGAGGTAGAAGAGATTGCGCGCCTCGGCATCGGCCGGCACCGATTTCGGCACGCCATGCGCGGAAAAGACCACGGGCGACTGGCGATGCTCCGGCGGAATCTCGGACAGTTCCTCGATGAAGACGGCGCCGAGGCTCTGCAGCCCTTCGACGACGTAGCGGTTGTGCACGATCTCGTGGCGGACATAGACCGGCGCGCCGTATTTCTTCAGCGCCAGCACCACGATCTGGATGGCGCGGTCGACGCCGGCGCAGAAGCCGCGCGGCTGGCAGAGCCTGATCGTGAGCGGTGGCTTTTTCTCAATCATGAATTCTGGCCGGTTAAGTCGTCGTACTGGACGCGAAATGAGGTGCGCACCCCTGCCCTGTCAAGAGCGCGGGCTTCACGCTTCCTTCGTCGGGCGGCGCAGCCTCAGAATCAGCACGGCGGCGAGAGCCGCGGCCAAGCCATACCAGGTGACCGCATATTGCAGGTGATTGTTGGGCAGATCGATGATGGTGACGCCACCGACGGGCAGGCCGCCGGGATTCGGCGTTTTGTCGGCATCGATGAAGAACGGCACCAGCACGAACCCGGCCGGCAGGCCGGCGGTGGCCGCCATGACATCGCGGTCCTTCCAGTAGAAGATGTTCTTGGCGACGTCATTGTCGGGAAGCATCATCGACGGTTTTGCGAGCAACGGATTGCGCGCAAGCCCGGTCACCGTCACCTTGCCGGCGACCTCGCCCTGTCGGCGCCTGGCCGGATCCTTGAGGTCATAGGGGACGAAGCCGCGGTTGACGAGCACGAAGCGACCGTCGTCGAGTTGCAGGGGCGTGTAGACGTTGAAGCCGCTTTCGCCTTCCCAGGTGGAAAAGAAATGCCGCTCGCCCTGGTGCAAGAAGGTGCCCGTCACCGTCACCGGGGTGTAATCGACATCATGGGAGGCGGCGAATTCTCTCTCGACGTCGGCCAGCGGCAACGGCACCGAATGCGTCCGCTTGTCGATGGTCGCAAGCAGGTCTTCCTTCCAGTGCAGGCGCTGGACCTGCCAGGTGCCGAGCCCGATCAGGATGGCGAACAGGACAAGGCCGAGGCCGATAAGCAACGCCGAACGCGGCCGCGAACGGCCGGCCGCCGAACCGGTCGCCTCGGTCATTCGTGGGATTCCAGCCTGCCCTCGGAGGCTTTCTTCGAGTACTGCAAGGTGATCAGCACGCCCTTGATCAGGCGCAGCGCCGTCAGGCAGAGCACCAGCGCCAGCGGTATCCATAGGATGAAGTGCAGCCAGAGCGGCGGGCTGAACGTCACCTCCATCCAGAGCGCGAGGCCGACGACGAGGAAGCCGATGATCAGGATGACGAACACCGCCGGCCCATCGCCAGCATCGGCGAAGGAATAGTCGAGCCCGCAATTGTAGCAGCGCTTGCCGACGGTGAGGAAGCCCGAGAACAGCTTGCCTTCGCCGCAGCGCGGGCAGCGGCCATGCAGGCCGGCCGAGATCGGATCGATGGGTGGCCAGATCGCCTTGTCTTCGCTCATTTCATGATCTCGATCGGTGTGCCATCGGCCACCATAGTCCAGATTTCATCCATATCGGCGTTCGTAACCGCAATACAGCCGTCGGTCCAGTCGACCATTTGAAGCAGCCGGCCCAGCCAGCCGAAACCGTTCGGCTGGCCATGGATCATGATCGCGCCGCCTGGTTCGACGCCGAGCGCCTTTGCCGCCGCCATGTCATCGGCGTTGGGATAGGAGATGTGGATCGACTTGTGGGCGACGCTGTTGGGATTGCGCCAGTCGAGCATGTATCGACCCTCCGGCGTTCGCTCATCGCCTTCCCGATGCTTTTGACCAACCGGATCTCCGCCTAGCGCGATCCTGTAGCTGCGCAGGATCTTATCCCCGCCGATCAGTTGCAATTGCCGGTTTGACTTCTCGACGCGCACCAAATCAACCTTCTGCTGCGACAACACATTGCGTTCAAGCAGCGGAGTCGTCCCGATCAGGCACGCGGCGATGGCCAGAGGAATCTTCACCCACATCGCTCACCGATGGGCGGCCATTGCGCCGAAAAGAAGAAAGGCGGCCGCTTTGCCGCGACCGCCTTCAAAACTCCTGAAAAACTGCTGAAAGCAAATTCCGGAAAGATCGCTACGCGCTTTCCCGGAATTGCCCTCTATCAGTGGCCTTCGATCAGCGCGCCGTTCGAGGCCCAGACATAGATGGCGCTGAACAGGAACAGCCAGACCACGTCGACGAAGTGCCAGTACCATGCGGCAGCCTCGAAGCCGAAATGCTGCTTCGGGGTGAAATCGCCGCGCATGGCGCGCACCAGGCAGACAGCCAAGAAGATGGTGCCGATGATGACATGGAAGCCGTGGAAGCCGGTCGCCATGAAGAAGGTGGCGCCATAGATCGATTCCTTGAACGCGAAGGGCGCGTGCATGTACTCGTAGGCCTGCACCATGGTGAACAGCATGCCGAGGCCGACGGTCAGCACAAGGCCGTTGACCAGGCCCTTGCGGTCGCCATGCAGCAGCGCGTGGTGCGCCCAGGTGACCGTCGTGCCCGACAGGAGCAGGATGATGGTGTTGTAGAGCGGCAGGTGGAAGGGATCGAGGACTTCCATGCCCTTCGGCGGCCATACGCCGCCGGTGAAGGCGGTGCGGGCGTATTGTTGCGCCTCGCCGGGGAACAGGCTGGCGTCGAAGAAGGCCCAGAACCAGGCGACGAAGAACATCACCTCGGAGGCGATGAACATGATCATGCCGTAGCGCAGATGCAGCGACACGACGCGCGTGTGGTAGCCCTCATGCGCTTCCTTGATGGTGTCCGACCACCAGGCGAACATCGTGTAGAGCACGATGATCATGCCGATGAAGAACAGCCACGGATTGGCGATGTTGTGGCCGAAGACCGGGAAGTTGCCGCCCTTCAGATACTGCATCAGGCAGACGCCGCCGATGGCGGTGACCAGCGCGCCGACCGAACCCAGGAAGGGCCAGGGGCTCGGGTTGACGAGATGGTAGTCGTGGTGTGGTTTTGCGTGCGCGTCTGCCATATCAACCCCCGAGGCTTGCTTCGGAATCTGGAACTTTTTTGCTGCTGCCAGCGGCCGGCGCCGACGAAGCGACCGGCTGTTTCTTTTCGACCGGGAACATCGTGTAGGACAGGGTAATGGTCTTCAAGTCCTTGAGTTCCGGCACGTTGACGATCTCTGGATCGACATAGAACACGACCGGCATGTCCAGCGTCTCGCCGGGCTTCAGCGTCGTGTCGGTGAAGCAGAAGCACTCCACCTTGTTGAAATAGGCGCCGGCCATTTCCGGCTGCACGTTGAACGAGGCGCGGCCGGTGATGGGGCGGTCGAACTTGTTGGTGGCGCTGTAATGCGCCTGCGTCGTCTCGCCGATCTTGATCGTCACCGAGCGGGCGACCGGTTCGAACTGCCACGGAATGCCGTTGGTGTTGGCGTCGAAGCGGATGGTGATGTCGCGGTCGAGCACGCGGCCGGCATATTGCTTCTCGGCGCGCTGCGTGGTGCCGCCATAGCCGGTCACCTGGCAGAACATCTTGTAGAGCGGCACGGCAGCGTAGGCCATGCCGACCATGCCCGTGAAGAAGGCGAGGCAGACAGCGGCGACGATGCCGTTGTTCAGCTTGCGGGGCCTGCTCACGTCGCCGCTCATCAGCCGCCTCCGAACAGACCCGAGCCGGTGAGGCTCGCGCCATGGTGGCCGAAGCGCACGATGGTGACGACGTAGAAGATGATGACCAAAGCGGCCAGCGCCAGACCGATGGCCGCGGAACGATTGCGGCGCGCCTTCAACTGACGCTCGGTGAGCGTGACCACTTCAAGCTTCTTGTCGGCCACGATCATATCCCCCCCATCACGAGGGCACGCCCGACCACGCAGTCGACGAGATAGGCGGCGAAGATGGCGAAGAGATAGAGCAGCGAATAGCCGAAGAGCGCCTTCGCCGGCTTCATCGCGCGGTCGCCGTCGGCTATGCCAAGCACTTTCCAGGCATACCAGACGAAGCCGAGCCCAAGCACCGCGGAAACCACGCCGTAGCCGGCGGTGGTATAGCCGAGCGCCCAGGGCAGCACGCCGACAGGCGCCAGGATCAGCGCATAAGCGAAGATCTGCCGGCGGGTCGAGGCATGGCCGGCGACGTTCGGCATCATCGGGATGCCGGCGCGGGCGTAGTCGTCGGACTTGAACAGCGCCAGCGCCCAAAAATGCGGCGGCGTCCACAGGAAGATGATCAGGAACAGGATCACGCTTTCCAGGCTGACCGAGCCCGTCACGGCGGCCCAGCCGATCACCGGTGGAATGGCGCCGGCAGCTCCGCCGATGACGATGTTCTGCGGCGTCCAGCGCTTCAGCCACATCGTGTAGATGACGGCGTAGAAGAAGATAGTGAAGGCAAGCAGCGATGCCGACAGCCAATTGACCAGGACGCCGAGCGTCATCACCGACAGCACCGACAGGACCAGGCCGAAGGTCAACGCCTCGCCTGGCGTGACGCGGCCCGCCGGCACCGGGCGGGATGCCGTCCTGGTCATCACCGCATCGATGTCGGCGTCGTACCACATGTTGAGCGCGCCGGAAGCGCCGGCGCCTATGGCGATTGCCAGGATGGCGACCATCGCGATCAGCGGATTAATGGCGACGGGCGCGGCGACAAGGCCGACAAAGGCGGTGAAGACGACCAGCGACATGACGCGCGGCTTCAGCAGGGCGAAGTAATCGCCCGCAGTCGCTTCCGATATGCGAAAGCCCGCGTCCTTCATCAATCTGTGGTCGGCAAGGGCCATGCGTACTTAAAGTCCATTATTCCGTTGGCCAAGACCGCCGGCTGTCCGGCGGTCTCGTGATAGGGCTGCCTTACTTGATCTTCGGCAGCTGTTCCCACTGGTGGAACGGCGGCGGCGAAGGCAGCTGCCATTCGAGCGTCGTGGCACCCTCGCCCCACGGGTTGGCGCCGGCGACGCGCTTCTTCTGGAAGGCTTCGAACACGCCGTAAAGGAAGATCGCAACACCGACGGCCGCGATATAGGAGCCGTAGGACGAGATCATGTTCCAGCCGGCAAACGCGTCCGGGTAGTCGACCGTGCGGCGCGGCATGCCGGCGAGGCCGAGGAAGTGCTGCGGGAAGAAGATCAGGTTGACGCCGACAAAGGTGACCCAGAAGTGGGTGTTGGCGATCACCGGCGAGTACATGTAGCCGGTCATCTTCGGGAACCAGTAGTACCAGCCGGCGAAGATGGCGAACACTGCGCCCAGCGACAGCACGTAGTGGAAGTGGGCGATCACGAAATAGGTATCATGCAGCGAGCGGTCGAGGCCGGCATTGGCCAGTTGGACGCCGGTGACGCCACCGATGGTGAACAGGAAGATGAAGCCCAGCGCCCACAGCATCGGCGGCTTGAAGGAGATCGAGCCGCCCCACATGGTGGCGATCCAGGAGAAGATCTTCACGCCGGTCGGCACCGCGATGACCATGGTGGCGAACACGAAATAACGCTGCGTGTCGAGCGACAGGCCGGTCGTGTACATGTGGTGCGCCCAGACGATGAAGCCGACGGCGCCGATCGCGACCATGGCATAGGCCATGCCGAGATAACCGAAGACGGGCTTCTTCGAGAAGGTCGAGACGATGTGGCTGACGATGCCGAAGCCCGGCAGGATCAGGATGTACACTTCGGGATGACCGAAGAACCAGAACAGATGCTGGAAGAGCAGCGGGTCACCGCCCTGGTCCGGCACGAAGAAGGCGGTGCCGAAATTGCGGTCGGTGAGCAGCATGGTGATGGCGCCCGCCAGGACCGGCAGCGACAAGAGCAGCAGGAAGGCGGTGATCAGCACGGCCCAGGCAAACAGCGGCATCTTGTGCAGCGTCATGCCGGGAGCGCGCATGTTGAAGATGGTGGTGATGAAGTTGATGGCGCCGAGGATCGACGAGGCGCCGGCGATGTGGATCGACAGGATCGCCAGATCCATTGCGGGACCCGGCTGGCCTGACGTCGAGAGCGGCGGGTAGATCGTCCAGCCGCCGCCGACACCGAAAGCACCTGGCGCGCTCGGCACGAACATCGAGGAGAGCAGCAGGATGAAGGCCGGAGGCAGCAGCCAGAAGGAGATGTTGTTCATGCGCGGGAAGGCCATGTCCGGCGCGCCGATCATGATCGGCACCATCCAGTTGGCGAAGCCGCCGATGAGAGCCGGCATGACCATGAAGAAGATCATGATCAGGCCGTGCGCGGCGCCGAAGGCATTGTACATGCTCTTGCCGCCGTCGATGGCGGCGTCGCCCTGCATGCCGTAGACCATCTGCGCCAGACCGCTGAAGATCTGGATGCCCGGCTCCTGCAGTTCCATGCGGATGGCGACCGAGAGCGCGCCGCCGATAATGCCGGCCATGATCGCGAAGATCAGGTAGAGCGTGCCGATGTCCTTGTGGTTGGTCGAGTAGACCCAGCGGACCCAGCCATGCGGCCTGTGGTCGCCGTGATCGTGAGCTGCAGCCTCTGCCATGTTCCGCTCCGTTCCCTAAATCTTGCTAACCCGCGGCATCAGTTGCCGGCGGCCGCTACCTTGTTGGTACCATCGATCTCGGCCATCAGCGCCTTGTTGGCGGCGGGCACGTCGGCCTTGGCCGTCTCCAGCCAGGTCTTGAACTGCGCATCGGAAACGACGCGGACCGCGATCGGCATGAAAGCGTGGTCCTTGCCGCAGAGCTGCGAGCACTGGCCGTAGTAGAGGCCCTCCTTCTCCGCCTTGAACCAGGTCTCGTTGGTGCGGCCGGGAACGGCGTCCATCTTGATACCGAAGGACGGCACGGCGAAGGAGTGGATGACGTCGGTCGCGGTGATCAGCACGCGGGTCGTGGTGTTGACCGGAACAACCAGCTCGTTGTCAACCGCGAGCAGGCGCGGATAGAGGGCGCGATCCTCCTTGCCGGCCTTGGCGCGGTCGCCATCCTGCAAAACCGCCGAGTTGAAGGAGAAGGTCTTGTCGACCTGGTACTCGTAATCCCAGTTCCACTGGTTGCCGGTCGCCTTGACGGTGAGCTTGGCTTCTTCCGGCGGCGTGTATTGCGCAGTGAGCAGCTGGAAGGAGGGAATGGCGATGAGCAAGAGCACGATCACCGGCCCGACCGTCCAGATCACCTCGATCAGCGTGTTGTGACTGGTCTTTGACGGCACCGGATTGGCGCTGGCGCGGAACTTGACGATGCAGACCAGCAAGAGCACCAGCACGAGAACGGTGATCGGGACGATGAACCACATCGTGTAGTTCCCGAACCGCTCGATCTGCCGCATCATGTCGGTGGCCGGAGCCTGGAAGCTCACCTCCCATTCCCGCGGCTGGTCGGCACGGGCCGCGCCGGAGAAGAGCACGGCCGAAGCTGCCGTACCTGCCAAGAATTTAGCGCTTGCCAGGAATTTCCTCATCGCCCTCTCGTCTCCCACTTCCCGCGATCTTGTCGCACCAATAGCGGACGATGCCGGGATTGGGAATCCCGGTCTGTCCCTGGGTGGTTCAAACCATACTCTTTTTCCCTCCGCAAGAAAGGAGCGGAGGAAACCGTGCGGCATTTTTGCGCGCAGCCCGAAGGCCGTGTTCGGCGCTCGCCATGCTATATGCCGGGCGGCCCCAATTCGGGCGAATTTGCTTTGGAAAAGCACGCAATTGCCGGTATCGGGGCGCACCGGCGATGGTCTCGTCCTTTACTTGGCCCGGGCGCAGCTTAAAGTGCCGTGATTCGCAATGGAGCCGTCATGACTTCCTGGCTTTCGAGAACCTTGGCGAAGGTCGTTCTTGCCGTCGCCTTGCTCGGCGTCGGCATAGCCGTTGGCGCCGCCGCCTCGCCGAACAACGCCACGCCGCCCAGCGGCACGGTGAAGTCGACGCATGGCGCATGGTCGATCATCTGCGATACGCCGGCGGGCGCGACCTCCGAGCAATGCGTGATGATGCAGAATGTCGTCGCCGAGGATCGTCCTGAAATGGGCCTTTCGGTCGTGGTGCTGCGCACCGCCGACAACAAGGCGGAGATCCTGCGCGTGCTGGCGCCGCTCGGCGTTCTCCTGCCCAACGGCCTCGGTCTCAATGTCGACGGCAAGGACATCGGCCGCGCCTATTTCGTGCGCTGCTTCCAGGATGGCTGCTATGCCGAGGTGATCCTCGAAAAGCCGCTGCTCGATACGTTGAAGAGCGGCACCTCGGCCACCTTCATCGTCTTCCAGACGCCGGAAGAAGGCATCGGCATTCCCGTCGACCTCAAGGGCTTTGCGGAAGGCTTCGCCGCCCTACCTTGATCTTGCCGTCCATGCGCAGCGGCCGCCCCTCAGGCTGAGGCGCGGTGGTGATGCGGTTGACGGCCAGGAGGCTTGATGCGCGCGACGCTGTCCATTTCCATTGCAGGTCTGGCGCTTGCCTGCGCGGCCTCGGCAGCCGGGGCCGAGGATGCGGAAATCCTCCAGACGCCGGACCCCGCGACGGTCCTCGATATCGCCAAGGGCTTCGGCTCGGCCAGGATGGACAAGGACGACAATGGCGACCCGATGATTTCCGGCCGCGTCGAGGGCGTCAAATACCTGATCTATTTCTACGGCTGCGAAGACCACGAGAACTGCAAGTCGCTGCAGTTCTCGACCGGCTACACCGATCCGCTGACCGCCGACCAGGCCAATGCCTGGAACGCAAAATACCGCTGGGTGAAGGCCTATTCGGGCGACGGCTCGAATTTCAAGATGGATGTCAGCTTCGCCGGCGGCATCACCAGGGCCAATCTGGAGGAGCAGTTCTCCAACTGGAACGCGATGGCCGGCAACATCAAGGACTTCGTCAACGGCAAGTGACGGCGTCGCATTCGCCGGCTTCATCTCGTTGGCGATTGTGCGACGGCAGCTTCGCGCCTACATCCGTTGCAAGATTTGTTTCCACGAATGGAATTTGCCATGAACAGCCTGATCGGCCAATTCGATATTTCCGATGATCGCGTCAAGGAGATCGTCACCGAGACCATCAAGGGCGCCGACGACGGCGAGCTGTTCCTCGAATACAGCGAGAGCGAGGCGCTGATGTTCGACAATGGCCGGCTGAAGACGGCCAATTTCAACACCGATCAGGGATTCGGCCTGCGCGCCGTGGCCGGCGAGGCCAGCGGCTATGCGCATTCCAGCGATCTTTCCGAAGTCTCGCTGCTGCGCGCCGCCGATGCCGTCTCGGCGGTCAAGGGCGGCTATTCCGGCACGCTTGCCGGCGCGCCGGCCCGCACCAACCGCCACCTCTATGGCGACGAGAACCCCATCCCCTCGCCTTCCTTCGAGGCCAAAGCCAAGCTGCTGCAGGAGATCGACGGCTGGCTGCGCGCGAAGGATCCGCGCGTGCGCCAGGTGACGGCGTCACTGGCCGCATCCTGGCAGCATGTCGAGATCGTGCGCGGCGATGGCCAGATCGTGCGCGACATCCGTCCGCTGGTCAGGATCAACGTATCGGTCGTGGTCGGCAGCGGCGACCGGCAGGAGAGCGGCTCCTACGGGATGGGCGGCCGCAAGAGCTTCGGCGAGTTCGTCAGCGAGGAAAGCTGGAAGCATGCGGCAGGCGAGGCGCTGCGGCAGGCGCTGGTCAATCTCGAGGCGGTTCCAGCGCCGGCCGGCACGTTTGACATCGTGCTCTCCAGCGGCTGGCCGGGCGTGATGCTGCACGAAGCGGTCGGCCACGGGCTCGAGGGCGATTTCAACCGCAAGAAGACATCGGCCTTCGCCGGCCTGATGGGGCAGCAGGTGGCGGCGAAGGGCGTCACGGTTGTCGACGACGGCACCATCCCCGAGCGGCGCGGCTCGCTCACCGTCGACGACGAAGGAACGCCGTCGGCGCGCAACGTGCTGATCGAGGACGGCAAGCTCGTCGGTTATATGCAGGACCGCCAGAACGCCCGGCTGATGGGCATGAAGGCGACCGGCAACGGAAGGCGCGAGGGCTATGCGCACCAGCCGATGCCACGCATGACCAACACCTACATGACCGCGGGCGACATGCAGCCGGAAGAGATCATCGCTTCGGTCAAGAACGGCATCTACGCCGTCTCCTTCGGCGGCGGCCAGGTCGACATCACGTCCGGCAAATTCGTGTTCGGCTGCACCGAAGCCTATATGATCGAGAACGGCAAGGTGACGCAGCCGATCAAGGGCGCGATGCTGATCGGCAACGGTCCGGACGCCATGCACCGCGTCAGCATGGTCGGCAACGACATGAAGCTCGACACCGGCATCGGCATGTGCGGCAAGGCCGGACAGGGCGTGCCCGTCGGCGTCGGCCAGCCGCATCTGCGGATGAACCAGATGACCGTGGGCGGCACCAGGGTTTGAGGTTCGAGCCAATATATGACTTGAATTCGGCGCTCACGCCATCTATCTTACCTTTGTCTTACATAGGTAAGTGCCATGTCTGCTTCTGAAAAGCTCACGACCACAGTCTCGACCAAGGGGCAGGTGATTCTGCCCAGCGCCATCCGGAGACGGAGAGAGTGGAGCGCTGGAACGCGGCTTGAAGTTCAGGAAACGTCGGAAGGCGTACTTTTGAAGCTGGCGCCCGCATTCGCGGCGACGCAGCCGAAAGACGTGTTCGGCTCCTTGCCATCCCGCGGCGCGCCGAAGACATTGGAAGAAATGGACGCGGGCGTCCTCGCCGAAGCACGGCGGCGCCATGCTCGCGATTGATACGAATGTTGTTGTTCGCTACCTGACGAACGACCACCCCGAACAATCTGAGCGCGCCCGGCGGTTGATCGACGGTCAACAGGTCTTTGCGGCCGTCACAGTGATCCTGGAAACCGAGTGGGTGCTGCGCAGCGCCTATGGCTATGACCGGGCTGATATCGTCAGGGCACTGCGGAAGTTCGGCGGGCTTCCTACGGTCGAGATCGAAGATGCCCCTGTTGTCGCTTCAGCGCTCGATCTGGTCGAGGCGGGCGTTGATTTCGCGGATGCGCTGCATCTGGGTAAATCAACCCACTGTACCGGCTTTGCAACCTTTGACCGCAATTTCGTAAAAGCTGCAAAGGCGGCTGGGTCTGAAGGTGTGCGGGAGGCATGAAGCCAGCCACGGTCGGGACTATGACCTCGCCGCAGTGTCCGCCAGGTTGATGCTCGCATTCCGACTTGAAGGCAGCCTCCACCTTGAAGTGAACACAATCGTGTTAGGACATTATTAATTGTTTAATTGGCCAGGCTGGCGTTTGCGCGTTAGCCTGTCACCAGTCTCCTCGTTGCGGTGGTGTTGGTAGTGAAGCGATCCCCTCACGTCCTGACTTCTTCCTTCCTGTTTGGCCTTGTTTCGTCGGTTGGTGTTTCATCGTTCTGTGTCAGCCCTTCGGCGGCGCAGTCGTCGCTGTTCAAGCTAGCGTCGACACGACCTGTCGCCAGTTCCGCCACGGTCGGTGCAAGTACCAGCGTCCCTTATGGGTGGCTCGACTTCTGTCATCGCCGGCCGAAAGAATGCAAGGTGCCTGCCCTGCCGGCCACCAGCGTCAAGCTGACCGCGCAAAACATGAGCATCCTCAAGCGGGTCAACCAGAAGGCGAACCGCTCCATCAAGCCCGTCAGCAACTACGATCACTGGGGCACGATGATGGACCACTGGGACTATCCCGTGGACGGCAAGGGCGATTGCAAGATCTACGCGCTCTACAAGCGCAAGCTTCTTCAGGAAGCAGGATTTCCCCGGCAGGCATTGCTGATGACGGTGGTTCGCGACCTGCACAACGAGGGCCACACCATCCTGACGGTGAAAACCGACAAGGGCGATCTCGTGCTAGACAATCTGGTCGACGAGGTTAGGCCGTGGAACGCGACCGGCTATTATTTCCTGAAGCGGCAGTCGCAGCAGAACCCGAACACCTGGGTTTCGATCAACCAGCGTGGCGGCACGGCAAAGCGGCTATCGCCGAGCTCATAGGCCGAATAGTCCGCCTGTCCCGTGCAGCCAGCATCGGCTGAAGCGCCGCGAGCCAGCTATCTCTTGATTTGCAGGCGATGAGCCAGGAAACTCCGGCCCATCGACGGAGAATTGCTGTCCAACCCCTGCCGCTACTGCTTGCAGGGCGGCTCGCCCGGGTTGCCGCAGGCGAATTTCTTGTTGTTACCCTGCGGCGGTAGTTCCTTCGGCTGTTGTGGCAGACGCCGCTCCTGAGCGTTGGAATTTTCCTGAAGCTTGAGCTGGCGCTGCACATTCTCGTTCGGCCGGTTGACCTTGAAGTTGCGCTGGACGTTGACTTCGGGGCCGACGGAACCTTCCTCGTTCTGCGGCCTGCGGAACTTCCTGGCCCCGTCGTTCCCGCCGGCGGAGCCCTGATTCTCGCCGGAGAAGACATCCGGATTGTTCTTCCTGAGCCGCTTCTGCATACTCGGCTCATTGTCGGCCGGCTCACCATTGACGGTCGGCAGTCTGCGGAACTTCTTGACGTTCCCGTCGATCGAGCCCTGGTCGGAGAACACGTCCGGATTGTTCTTCCTGAGCCGCTTCTGCATACTCGGCCCATTGTCGGCCGGCGCACCATTGACAGTCGGCAGTCTGCGGAACTTCTTGACGTTCCCGTCGATCGAGCCCTGGTCGGAGAACACGTCCGGATTGTTCTTCCTCAGGTGCTTCTGCACGGTCGGCCGGTTGTCAGCCGGCTCACCATTGACGGTCGGCAGCTTGCCGAATTTCCTGACTTTGTCGTTTCTGTTGGCCGAGCCTTGATCGCCTGGTTCAACTATGGACTGCCCGGCTGACAAATCCTTGCGCGTCAGCCTTTTCGGTTTCCCTTTGCCCTGGTCGGACAACGCGTTGGGATTGTTCTTCCTGAATTTCTCCTGTGCGTTGGGTCCGTTGTCGGCCGGCAAGCCGTTGACGGTCGGCAGTTTGCGGAATTTCTTGCCCTTCTGCTGATCCGTGCCCTGCACTCCGGTCGCCGCGGCGCCGGCATTTCCCGTCGGCTGCTGGCCCACGATGCCCTGCTCGCCAAGCAGCCTCCTCGACCTGTCGTTGGGCAGATTCTGGCCGTTGAGCACCGGCTTGCCGTTGACGAGCGGCAGCGTCTTGCCATCGGCTCCCGGCAAGGCGTGGTCGGTTCCGAGCTTGCGGGTGGACAGGTTCTTCGACAGCGGAGTGGCAGCACCAGGCTGCTGGCCCTGCGTCACACCCTGGCCGGGCTTCAGCGGCAAGGCGCCCTGATTCTGGTTGAACCGGGCCTGACCGGATACGGCCGCCCTCTTCTTCAGGAGCGGCGGCAGCGCGACCCTGGCCGCCAGCGCCGTGCCGGTCCCGATGGCAGCTCCGGTCATTTTCTGGCCGGTGGTGAGGCCGCCCTCTGCATTGCCGTTTGGCTGCCCGGCCTGATTGGCGGTCTCGTTGCGGATCGTGGTGTTATTGATGTTGTTGATGACGGTCGTGTTGTGGATGTTGTTGAAAATGATGTTGTCCGGCGGCGGCACGATGTCACGTGGCGGCCTGACCCAGACCGGCACGGGGACGAAGACCGGCGTCGGCAGGACGTAAACATCGACCGGCGGCGGAGGCGGCGGCAGCATGACAAAATCCGGCGGCGGAGGCGGCAGGAATATCACGTCGACCGGCGGCGGAGGCTCGAAATCGAAATCGGGATCGTCGAAATAGAGCACCGGCCTATCGATATAGACGATTTCCTCCTCCGGCGGCGGCGCCACATCGTACACGATAACTGTGAAGCTCGCCGGTGGCTCGAGCTCGGCGTCGAAATGCTCCAGCCGGCGCCGTGCGTCCCAGGCGTGCGGCCCGTGCGGATAGCGTTCGAGATAGGACCAATAGGCCTCGGGGGTGTCCCGCAGCCATGTTTCACGCCAGGTGATCGCCTCGCGCCGCGCCGCGATGATGGCGCGCACGCGTTTGGCCATTGGGTCGTGCGGATAGGCGACGATGAAATCCTCGTAGCCGCGCATCGTGTCGCGATCGAGTGCCGCGAGATAGGCGTCGTGCGCATTGAAGTCGCGGATCGCCCTGGTCCGGTTAGTCCGTTCTTCGGCCTCGGAAACCTTCGGCGGCGGCGCGTCCGGAGCGCGCTCGAAGAAGACGAAAGGCGCATCGATCTTCGAGGCATTCCACGGGATTTCGGCGCCTTGCGTCACCTCGTTGACGCGCAGCCGCGTGCGTTCGAAAACCTCATCGAGCGACAAGCCGCCGTCGCGCATCATCTCTGCGAGCGCCTGGGCATAGGCGCCGTATGGGCCCTTGCCTTCCGGCGCAACCGTTCCGGGAGCGGCGTTGAACGCGATCAGCATATTGGGGTCGGGGTCGACCAGCGCCAGACCGCTGGCCAGCGGCTGGCTCATTTTGGGGAGGGCATTCGGCCGGGCCGCGTCGAGGACGACTATATTAACCTTCGTCGGCAGTCCGGCCAGCGACTTGGTAATGTCGGAGAGCCGCATGGCCTGGAGCGGCACGTCGGCCGGATTGGCGATCTGAGCATCGACCGGCAAGAAGTAGTTCTCGCCTTCGAACTGCACGCCACGGCCGGCGAGGTACACGAAAACAGTAGCGTCCGGACCGGCGGCGGAAACTTTCGCAAGGAAATCACGCAGCGCGCCACGCAGCGATTCCTGGTCTACATCGCGCGCGCCGACAACATCGAACCCGGCTGCCTGCAGGGTCTGCGCGATCAGACCGGCGTCGTTCGCGGAGGTGACCAGCGCATCGGACGGATAGGCGGCATTGCCGATGACGAAAGCGAGACGTTTCTGCTGTTGCGCGAGCACACCGGTCGCGGACGCGACGGTGAACGCGATGAGAAGAACGAGAAGACCGATGACTTTCCGAAGCGAGAGCATAGCAATTCGCCATCCTTGTTCGCCATCCATCCCAGGCGATAACGCCGGGGAGGCAGGAATGTTTCCCTAACAGCGAAATTAAGGTCCGGCAAAAAGGCGGCTTTAGGGCGCGATTTCACCGAAAGAACAGAGACTTCACAATTTTTCCAGCGAACCTCCGGCAGCCGACTAGCGCCGCCGTCTCGGCTTCTCCAAAAGCGCGACGGCCTCGACATGCGACGACCACAGGAACTGGTCGATCGGGGTGACACTTTTCAGCGTGTAGCCGCCGTCGAGAAGGATGCGCAAATCCCGCGCCAGCGTCACCGGATTGCAGGACACGGCCGCGACCAGCGGCACGTCGGAGCGGGCGATCTGTTTCGACTGATCCTCGGCGCCGGCGCGCGGCGGGTCGAAGACCAGGCCGTCGAAGGCGTTCAACTCCTTGAAGGTCAGCGGCCTGCGGAACAGGTCGCGGCGTTCGCTGGTCACCCGCCTCAGGCCGGTGGCGAAGCGGTAGGCGCGATCGAGCGCGGCAAGTGCCGCGGCTTCGCCTTCGACGGCATGAACCTCGGATTTCGCCGCCAGCCGAAGCGCGAAGCTGCCGCAGCCGGCAAACAGGTCCGCGACCTTCTTCGCGCGCGACAGATGCTGGCCGACGAGACCGGCCATCGCCTGCTCGGCGGCTTCCGTCGCCTGCAGGAAGGCGCCGGGCGGCACGGCGACGGCGACCGGTCCGAACTGCACCACCGGCTTCTTCGGCTCGACGACGATCTCGCCATCGACGGACAGCCTGGCCAGGCCCTCGGCCATGACGAAGTTGGAGGCGATGCGGCGCTGGTGGTCGCCAAGCTTGCCGGCATCATGAACCGCAATGTCGAGGCCGGAAGCAGTGGCGGTCACCGTCATATGAAACGCTTTCGGCGTGGCGCAGACCAATCCGGCCAGGACGCGCAACTTATCGAGCGCCGCGACGATCGCCGGAAGCGAGATCGGGCATTCCTCGATCGGGATGATCTCCGACGACAGCGCGCGCACGAAGCCGAGCAGCATGCCGGCCTCGGTGCGCCTGGCACTGAAGGTGACACGGCGGCGGCTGTGCGGCGCGCACGGCACCAGCGCGGCGACCTCGCAAGCGATACCCTTGGCCTTCAGCGCCTGCACGACTTTTTCGCGCTTCCATTCCTGATAGGCTGCGGGCTCGTAGTGCTGCAGCGCGCAGCCGCCGCATTCGGTGAAATGGCGGCAAGCGGGGTCGATCCTGAGCGGGGAGGCTTCCAGCACCGACATCAGGGTGGCGCGGTCCTTCTGGCGCGCGGCGGTGACCGTCTCGCCCGGCAGCGTGAATGGGACGAAAACCTCGCCGCCCTCGGCATTGGCAATGCCGTCGCCCTGGGAGCCCAGCCTGGCTATGGTGAAGCGTGTGCTCATCACGAACCGGCGTCCTTTATGGCGGCGAGCAGGAACTCGCGGTTGCCGTCGCCGCCTTCGATCGGCGACGGGTGGAGTCCCAGCACGCGCCAGCCGGAAATGCCGGCGAGCCAATCGCGCAGATTGCCGGCGATGCGCTCGGCATCGCCCGGGTCCTTGAGCAGGCCGCCCTTGCCGATCGCCTCGCGTCCGGCCTCGAATTGCGGCTTGACCAGAAGGACTGCCCTGGCGTCCTCGCCCGCCAGTTCAAGCGCCGGCGGCAGCGCCAGCTTCAGCGAGATGAAGGAGACATCGCAGACAAGGAAATCAGGAACACGGCCGCCGAGATCGGCTGCCGTCAGGTCGCGGGCGTTCAGCCCTTCGATCACCGTCACGTGCGGGTCGCCGGCGATATCGGGATGGATCTGGCCGTGGCCGACATCGATCGCCGTGACATGCGCCGCGCCTCGCTCCAGCAGCACCTGGGTGAAGCCGCCAGTCGAGGCGCCGATATCGAGCGCCTCGCTGCCGGAAGGATCGAGGCCGAAATGGTCGAGGCCGGCGATCAGCTTCAATGCCGCGCGCGACACATAGGCCTGGGCCGGATCGTCGATGGCGACCACGCAGTCGACCGCGACCGACTGGCCGGGCTTGCGGGCAATTGTGCCGTCAACCGTCACCGTGCCGCGCTCGATCGCGTCGCGGGCGCGCGATCGGCTGGCAAACAGGCCGCGCCCGACGAGCAATTCGTCGAGCCGCTGGCGCTGGCTGGCTGACAACGGGGAATTCATCGGCCTTCATTGGCGAAAGCCGGGCACGAACGCAATGGTTGAATATGGCGCAAGAGGCTGCAGAATGCCCAAAGGAACGGGCCGTTCGTCAGTCGGTGGAGGTGGCCATGCTGAAAGGGACCTGTCATTGCGGCGCGGTCCATTGGACGCTGGAGGGTGATCCCGGCGGAATCACCGCTTGCAACTGCACGCTTTGCCGCCGCTACGGCGCGCTCTGGGCCTATGACTATCTCGACGAGCGCATCCGCATCGCGGGACCGCTGAAGTCCTACACACGCGCCGAGGTGACGGAGCCCGCACTGGAAATCCTGTTCTGCCCGACCTGCGCCTGCGTGGTCGCCTGGCGCGGCCTGCGCGCGGCCAAGAGCGGCCGCACGCGCATCGCGGTCAATGTCAGGCTGGCGCCGCCCGAGGAGGTTGCCGAACTGCCGATCGACCATTTCGACGGCCTCGACACATTCGACGACCTGCCGCGCGATGGGCGCTGCGTGCGCGATATGTGGTTCTAGAAAACGGTTCGCGAGACTCGGCGCTCGACGGCCGGTGACAGGCCGTTATTGCCGGAGGCTTCCTTGCGCGGCGGCTCGGCCGGCACCGGCGCGGGCGGCGAGGAATCCGGTAGCACAACGAGCTGCGGCCTCTGCTTGTAGGAGAAGCTGCCGCGGATGTTGCCCATCTTGCCGGCGACGATGTCCATTGCCGCCTTTTCGATATTGCGGTCGTAACGCGTTTCGGCTGTCGCCGGCGCGGCCATGGTGGCCAGCAAGGCCGTGCCGCAAAGGAACGACTTCATTGTTCTTATCCCCTGCCTAGAGCGTTTCACCGTTTCAGTGAAACGGCGAACCGCTCTATCCCTTTGTTTTTACGCAATTCCGGGCGGAAAACCGCTCACACTTTTCCTGGAATTGCTCTGGGGCCAAGGTCTTAGCAGGGCGCCGTTGAAAATCGGCCAAGAGACAGGGTAAGCGAACCGCCAAACGGAAGCCTTAACAAAAGCTTACGGCCGGAAGCCGGCAAACCGATTCAGCGTGTTGAAGTCCTGATTCAGGCGCGCTGCGCCTGCACGCCATGGCCGAGCGTCGCGAAGACCGTGCGCACGATTCCCGCCGAATCCAGGCCGGCGTCGGCATACATCTTCTCGGGCTTGGCATGGTCGGTGAACACGTCCGGCAGCACCAGCGGGCGCACCTTGAGGCCGCTTTCCAGCAGGCCTTCATGGGCGAGGAAATGCAAGACCTGGCTGGCGAAGCCGCCGATAGCGCCCTCCTCCACGGTCACCAGCACTTCATGCGAACGGGCGAGCCGGCGGACCATATCCTCATCCAGCGGCTTGGCGAAGCGGGCGTCGGCGACGGTGGTGGAGAGGCCTGCGGCGCCGAGCTCCTCGGCGGCCAACAGGCAGTCCTGCAGCCGCGTGCCGAAGGAAAGCAGTGCGACCTTGGTCCCTTCCTTGATGATGCGGCCCTTGCCGATCTCGAGAACCGAGCCGCGCTCCGGCATGTCGACGCCGACGCCGTTGCCGCGCGGATACCGGAAGGCGATCGGACCGTCATCATAGGACGCCGCCGTGCGCACCATATGGCGAAGCTCCGCCTCGTCGGCCGCGGCCATGACGACGAAGCCCGGCAGCGTCGCGAGAAAGGTCGTGTCGAAGGCGCCGCAGTGGGTGGCGCCGTCGGCGCCAACGAAGCCGGCGCGATCGATGGGAAAACGCACCGGCAGCTTTTGGATCGCCACATCATGGACGACCTGATCATAGGCGCGCTGCAGGAAGGTCGAATAGATGGCGGCGAAGGGCTTGTAGCCTTCGGTGGCCAGCCCCGCGGCGAAGGTCACCGCATGCTGCTCGGCGATGCCGACATCGAAGGTCCGCTTCGGGAACACCTCGCCGAACAGGTCGAGGCCGGTGCCGCTCGGCATGGCGGCGGTGATGGCGACGATGCGCTCGTCCTCGCGCGCTTCCTGGATCAGGCTCTCGGCGAAGACCTTGGTGTAGGCGGGCGCGTTGGCCGGCGCCTTGGCCTGGGCGCCGGTGATGACGTCGAACTTGTTGACGCCGTGATATTTGTCGGCCGCGGCCTCGGCCGGCGCGTAGCCCTTGCCCTTCTGGGTCACGACATGGATCAGCACCGGGCCCTTGCCATTGTCGCGCACATTCTTCAGCACCGGGATCAGATGCTCCAGGTTGTGTCCGTCGATCGGGCCAATGTGGTAGAAGCCGAGTTCCTCGAACAGGGTGCCGCCGGTGACATAGCCGCGCGCATGCTCGACGGCGCGGGTGATGGCGCGGTCGGCGCGCTTGCCGAGATAGGATGTCAGCTTCTTGCCGAAATCGCGTAAGCCTAGATAGGCCTTGCCGGAGGCAAGCCTGGCCAGA
Organism: Mesorhizobium sp. M2A.F.Ca.ET.042.01.1.1; assembly: GCF_003997405.1. Classification (NCBI taxonomy): domain Bacteria; kingdom Pseudomonadati; phylum Pseudomonadota; class Alphaproteobacteria; order Hyphomicrobiales; family Phyllobacteriaceae; genus Mesorhizobium; species Mesorhizobium sp. M2A.F.Ca.ET.042.01.1.1. The sequence goes on along the minus strand of NZ_RZRX01000070.1, from coordinate 4,634 downwards.
TAGGCGCTCATGGCGCCGGTCGGTGGCGCGATCGACATGTCGTTGTCGTTGAGAATGACGATGAGGCGAGCATCCAGCGCGCCGGCATTGTTCAGCGCCTCGAAGGCCATGCCGGCCGACATCGAGCCGTCGCCGATGACGGAAATGACATTGTTGCGGCCACCCGACAGGTCGCGTCCCGTGGCCATGCCGAGACCGGCCGAAATCGAGGTCGAGGAATGCGCGGCGCCGAACGGATCGTATTCGCTCTCGGCCCGCCGGGTGAAACCGGAGAGGCCGCCTTCCTGGCGCAGCGTGCGGATGCGGTCGCGGCGGCCGGTCAGGATCTTGTGCGGATAGGCCTGGTGGCCGACGTCCCAGATCAGCCGGTCGTCCGGCGTGTTGAAGACATAATGCAACGCAACCGTCAGCTCGACGACGCCGAGGCCGGCGCCGAGATGGCCGCCCGTCTGCGACACGGCGTCGATGAGCTCGGCGCGGAGTTCGGCGGCAAGCTGCGGTAGCGCGCTCTCATCGAGCGTCCGCAGGTCCGCGGGAATGCGAACCTTGTCGAGCAGCGGCGTGTCTGGCTTCACTCGGGCGCGTCCTGCCTCAATTGATCGAACACGGCGCTACCAGCAGATTGCGCCATAATCATGCGCGGCATAGGCCGCCGCCGGGCGAATGTAAATGCGCGCCAGTGACGCGTGGCGCTGCTTGTTTTGGCAAGCCATCGAAAACGGTTGGAATTGGCGGAAGCCCTCCCAACGTCGTCATTCCAGGGCGAAGCGGGAGCGAAGCTCCGTCGCGGAGACCCTGGAATCCATGCCGTGACTCTGGCCGAAGAGCGCAGCGGAGCAGAATTCTGCACCGTTGCAACGCTTGGAAGTCACGGCATGGATCCTATGGTCTGCGCCGCGTCGCTTCGCTCCTTGCTCCGCCCGTGGATGACGACGCGATCGATGTGTTCAGCCAATCGCTATGGCATGCAACCTTGCTAACGCAGGCATGTCCGGGCGGTCGAAATTCTGCACTATTAACCCTCAGGCAGCGGAATGAACTCCTCCTCATCGCCAGGAACGATATCGAAGCGGCCTGTCTTCCATTCCTGCTTGGCCTGTTCGATGCGTTCCTTCGAGGACGAGACGAAATTCCACCAGATGTAGCGCTGGGAACCCAGCGAAGCGCCGCCGAACAGCATGAAATGCGCGCCGCGCTCGGAGGAGACGACGATCTCCTCGCCCGGCTTGAACACCAGAAGCCGCTCGGCCGGAAAGACATCGCCGGCGATCGAGACGTCGCCTTCCAGCGTGTAGATGGCGCGCTCCTCGGCATCGGCGGGGATCTGCACGCTGGCGCCTTCGGCAAGACGCAGATCGGCATAAAGCGTGTCCGATGCGGTCGCGACCGGCGAGCGCAGGCCGGAGAATTCGCCGATGACGATGCGGCCGCTGACGCCCCCGGCATCGATCTGCGGCAAGCGGGCGACGGACGTGTTGGCGAACACCGGCGCAATCTCCTCCTTGCCGTCGGGCAGCGCCAACCATGTCTGCAGGCCGGAGACCGACATCGGCGCGCCGCGCAGCTCTTCCGGCGTGCGCTCGGAATGAACGATGCCGCGCCCGGCGGTCATAAGGTTCACATCGCCCGGCGCGATCACCATTTCGGTGCCGAGCGAGTCGCGGTGCCTGATCTTGCCGTCGAACAGATAGGTGACGGTGGAGAGCCCGATATGCGGATGCGGCCGCACGTCAAGCGCGTGGCCGGCGCGCAGGATGGCCGGACCCATGCGATCGAAGAAGATGAACGGCCCGACGAGGCGGCGTTTTGCCGTCGGCAAGGCGCGGCGAACCGCGAAGCCGCCGATATCCTTGGCGTTGGGGATGACCATCAGCTCGATCTGATCGCAGGCGAAGGCATCACCGGGTTCGGGATCGTTTCCGGGAAAAAAGCTCATAATTGTCCCTCAGGCGAAACGCAGCATTGTCCCTCAGGCGAAACGCAGCGCCGACCTGGCCTTCGCCTTGGCCGCTTCTTCCTCGCGATTGCGCGGCTCCTGGTTGGTCTCAAGCGAATCGATCAATTCGCGCGCGGCGGCGGCGATCGCTTCCACGGCGTGATAGAAAGCATGCTCGTTGCGCTTGGACGGTTTCGTCGAGCCGCTCAGCTTGCGCACGAATTGCAGTGCTGCGTCATGCACCTCGTCATTGGTCGCCGGCGGCTCGAAATTGGCCAGGGTCTTGATGTTGCGGCACATGGCTTGAACTCCTTACCTGCTTGCTCTGCCCACCCAAACTATTCCGCGTCGAGCGGCTCCGTTCCCACCGGCTTGCCGTCGCGCGACAGCCTGATCTTCTCGACCTTGTCCTCGGCCGCCTTCAGCAGCCGGTCGCAATGCGCCTTCAGCGCCTCGCCGCGCTCATATATCTTGATCGACTGGTCGAGCGGGACGTCGCCGCGCTCCAGGTCATCGACGATCTTCTCCAGCGCGTCGAGCGCCTGCTCGAAGCTCATCGCCTTGACGTCCTCATTGCCTTCCACTGCCATACCCTATCCCTTCATCAGCCGCCCGACATGGGCGGCGACTGAAAATGCCAGTCCCTGCAGATCGTAGCCGCCTTCCAGCAGGCTGACGAGCCTGTTGGAGCTGTGGCGGCCGGCGCGCTCCATCAACTGCCCGGTCGCCCAGTCGAAATCGTCCTCGGTCAGGTTGATCTCGGCCAGCGGATCGCGGTGATGCGCGTCGAAGCCGGCGGAAATGATGATCAGGTCCGGCGCGAACGCATCGATGGGCGGCAGCACGCGCGACAGGAAGGCGTCGCGGAACATGTCGCTGCCGGTCTGCGGCGCGAGCGGCGCGTTGACGATGTTGCCGGCGCCGGTCTCGCTCCTGGCGCCGGTGCCCGGGTAAAGCGGCATCTGATGGGTCGAGCAATAGAGAACCGACGGGTCGTCCCAAAAAATGTCCTGCGTGCCGTTGCCGTGATGGACGTCCCAATCGACGATGGCGACGCGCTCGGCCTGGTGCTTCTTCTGCGCATAGCGGGCGGCGATCGCTGCCGTATTGAACAGGCAGAAGCCCATCGCCGTGGTCTTTTCGGCATGGTGTCCCGGCGGACGGGCGGCGACGAAGACATTTGAGGCGCGGCCCTCGAAGACATCGTCGACCGCCGCGTTCGCCGCGCCGATCGCCGTCACCGCCGCCTGCCAGCTTTTCGGGCTGGCGCTGGTGTCGGCGTCGATCGAGACGATGCCACTCTGAGGGATCGCCGCGCGCACGCGCTCGACGAAATTTTCGGGATGCGCATAGAGGATGGTTTTCTCGTCGCCTTCCGGCGCCTTGACGCGGTCGAGCGCCGAAAACGCCTCGTCGTCCAGCACGCGCTCGATGGCGCGCAGGCGGTCGGGCCGCTCGGGGTGGCCGGGCGGCGTGAGGTGTTCGAGGAAGATCGGGTGCGTGTAAAGACGGGTGGCCATGGCGCCTAATCTAGGCACCCGCAGCCGTAATGACCATGTTTGAAAAGCCGAATGGCTGGGGAAATTGCGCCAGCCCACGTCGTCCGCGCCATTGGCGGGTGCCAAACTTCGCTGTAAGGTCATCCCGCTGCCTGGTGCCCGCGACGCGGGAGAATCGGGAACACGGTTTTATTCCGTGGCGTGCCCAACGCTGTGAGGGGGACCGCGCCGGCAAATGCCACTGTCGATGACGGGAAGGCGCCGGAGCGGGACGATCCCGAGCCAGAAGACCGGCCCGGCAGACATGGTCGTCCGCTTGGTCAGGCGGGGGACTGCTTGTCGCAAGGGGAAAAGCGATGACGGCAGCAGCGATCGCCGCGTGTGGCGACGACTTTGACCAATTGGCGCGCGACGCGGTGTACCGGGCGATGTTCACCAGGCGCGACGTGCGCAGCCATTTCACAGCCGACGATCTCGACGATTGTGTGCTGGCGCGGCTTCTCACCGCCGCTCACCATGCGCCGTCTGTCGGCTACATGCAGCCTTGGAACTTCATCGTCATCCGCGATGCCGAGCGGCGCAGACAGGTGCGTGACCTGTTCCTCGCCGCGCGCGAGCAGGAACTGCCGGCGATCGAGGCGGAGCGGCAGGCGCTCTACCGCAAGCTGAAGCTCGAAGGCATATGCGAAAGCGCTCTCAACCTCTGCATCACCTGCGATCGGCAGCGCTCGAAGGACTCACCGCTCGGGCGCTGGCACAATCCGGAGATGGATCTCTACAGCACCGTCTGCGCGGTGCAGAATTTCTGGCTCGCGGCACGTGCCGAGGGCGTCGGCGTCGGCTGGGTGAGCATCATCGAGACGGAGGCGCTGAAACGGCTTCTGTCGATCCCGGAGCATGTCACGCCGATCGCCTATCTGTGCGTCGGCCGCGTCTCGGAATTCGCGCCGAGGCCCGACCTCGAAGCGCATGGCTGGGGCAAGCGCCTGCCGCTGCCCGAGTTGGTGATGAGCGAGACGTTTCGCGGCGCCGGCGAGGCGCCGCTCAAATCGACGATCGCAAGGCTAGGTCGCCAGCAATGATCAAGCGGCTCGCGGCGTATCCCAGCGCGAGCCGCCGAAGGAGCCCAGCGCCTTGTCGCGCAGCTCCCTGAATTTGGACGACGCCTCGGCGAGCCGGTTGTCCCATTCTGGATTGGG
>NZ_RZRX01000006.1:43694-62890 GCF_003997405.1 Mesorhizobium sp. M2A.F.Ca.ET.042.01.1.1 | reverse complement strand
TCCACGGACGGTCTCCCTTGATGAGATCTGCAACGACCTCATTCTGGCACATTGTGATGCCGTCGGGGGCCGTCCACCCCAACACGTACTTACGTACGCTCCGCTCCGGTTCTCGGAACCCACCATTTTCGACTCGGCCTGACCTGAATCTCAGCGCGGTTTAAGCGCCGATCAGGCGGCGGATGCGGGAGATATCGGTGCCGATGAAGGACTGCATGCCGATCGCCACCTGTTCCGGCGCCATGGCGTCGACGAAACCGCGGAACTGGTCATCCGAAAGCGGCGCGCCGTTCCAGTGGACGCGGCAGAATTCCTCCGAACCGTGGAAATGGCCGGCACCGTCGAGCACGTCGTCGACATAGCGGCCATAGATCATGCATTCGGAGAATTTTCGCGCCGAGCCAAGGACGCCGACCCATTCGCGGCCATGCACCTTCTCGATGCGCTCGCACATTGCGTTGACCGTCTCACGGCGCCAGGCGATCAGCGTCGAGATGTAGTCGTGGCTCGAGGGATTGGCGGGATCGATGCCGAGTGCTGTGCCGGCATTGCGCGACCAGATGCGATGCTCGTCATGGCCATCGTTCGACAGCACGCCGTCGCGCCGGAACAGCCGCACCTTGCCGTCACGCCAGAAGGCGCCGGTATCGAACGGTTTCAGGAAGGCGACATCGGAATCGCAGAAGACCAGCACGTCTTCCTCGGCGTGGCCGGCAATGGCGATGCGGCGCAGCTGCTGCACATGCCAGCCGCGCAGCGGCTGCGTCCTGAAACTCAGCCAGATGCGGCGGCGAAAGCCGCTCAGCGGATCGTCGAACGCGCGCAGCCAGCGCGGCAAGAGATCGCGCTCGTCGACGACGCTGCGGCGGCCGGATTCCAGCTGGCGAAACAGCGCGACATCGCGGTGCTCGGTGAGGATGTAGTGATGCGCCATGCCCGTCACGTGGCGGTCGATGGTTTCGCACAACAGCCGGCAGCGCTCGAAATCCGGCGCGTAGCTGGCGGTGACGATGGCGGCCAGGAGCGCGCGCGGCAGCGGTTCGATCTTGGTGGCGGTGTCCGGCACGAAGCGGCTGTTCACCGGCGCGCCTCCGCCGGTCGCGGCCCGAGCGACAGCTTCTGCTTGACGACACGCCACAGGAAGAGCGGGTTGCCGACGATATAGCGTCGCCACAGGCGGCCGGGTTCGATCCACAGGCGGAACAGCCATTCCAGCCGCAGCCGGCGCAGCCACAGCGGCGCGCGCGGCACCGAGCCACTCATGAAATCGAGCAGCGCGCCGACGGCGACCGGCAGCGTGCAATGGCGGCTGTCGATGTGGCGCTCGATCCACAATTCCTGGCGCGGCACGCCCATGGCGACGAGCAGCACGTCCGGCCGCAGCCTGACGATGCGCTCGAGGATCGCCGGCTCTTCGGCGGCGGAGAAGAAGCCGTCATGGATGACGACGAAATTGTGCTGCACGGCGAGCGTCGACAGCTTCGCGCATGCGGCTTCGGCATTGGCGCGCGTCGTGCCGAGCAGCGCCACCGTCAGCGGATGCGATGAGGCCTGCAGGAAGGCCGGAATGAAATCGGTGCCGTTGAGGTTGCTGGGGAAAGGCGCGCCGTAAAGCAGCTTTGCCGCCATGTCGACGCCGACGCCATCGGGAAGGATGAGGAAGTTTTCCAGCGCCTCGGCAAAGACCGGGTCGGTGCATGCAAGATTGGCGTTGTGTGCGTTGAGGAAGCTCACCTTGGTAAAGCGGCGCTCGTCGATCAGCCTGGTGAGCAAGGCGATGGCCTCGTCCCAGCGTATGGCAAGCACCGGAATGCCCAGGATGGTCTTGAGCGTATCGAAGCCGAAGGCGGCGCGCGCGGTGTGCATGTTCATGCGGCGACCTCCTGCCTGACGGCGCCGAGCTTCTCCAGGCCAAGCCCGATCGCGGCGTCGAGCGCCTTGAGCTGGCGGCGGTGGAAGGCGCTGCCATCGACGTCGCGGACATTGGCGGCGGCCGCCTGTAGGGCGGCGGCGAAAGCGATCGGATCGTCGGTCACCACGCAATTGTCGGGGCGATAGCCGATGCCGCGCAGCGAGCGGCTGGTGGCGACGGACGGCAGGCCGAGCTCGAAGGTCTCGATGGTCTTCAGCTGCACGCCGCTGCCGGCGGTGCTGATCAGGGGAATAACGGCGGCGCCGCGCACGAAGGCCTGCGCGTCCGGAACCCTGCCGACGAAGGAGACGCCAGGATGCGCCGAACTGATGCTGGAAGGCATGTTGCCGGCGATCCTGATGCGGAAATCCGGCTTCAGGTGCGGCACGACCTTGGTCAGGAACCAGTCGAGCCCGATGCGGTTCGGCTGCCAGGTCCAGGTGCCGATCAATGCGGCGTCGCAATCGATATGTCGCGTCGCCTTTATCGGCGCCTGCGCGCGGGTCACCAGCGGCAGCACCGCCGAGCGTGTGTCGGAGGCGACGACAAGTGCCGCGCGGTCTTCCTCGGCCAGCGTGAAGACAAAGCGCGCGGCGCCGCAAAGGCGCTCCTCCATGACCTTGAGGAGTCTCGCCTCGCGGCGGAACATCCAGCGCTGCAGCGCGCTGCCGGCCGCGGCGGCGTTCTCCTCGGCCGAGCGATGCTCGACATTGTGTGCGACGAAGACGAATGGCCGGTCGGCGAGAACCTTCTCGAACGCGCCGGCAAACTGCACCGAATTCAGGACATAGCCGTCGAAAGGGCCGGCGCGATCGACGGCGGCGCGGACTTGCGCCTCAGAGACGACGCGCAACTTGATCGACGAAAAGGTCAGGCCGGAGGAAACCGCCTTGCCCAGCCAGGCAAGTTTTTGCAGCGGCGAAGCGCTTTCGGTGCGGACCTCGACGGCGTCGAGCACGATGGTGTTTTGCGGATCGGACGGGGTCTTGCTTGGCCAGATGAAGCCGATCACCGTCACGCGCGCGCCGGCGCGCCGCAGCGCATCGATGATCGCGGCATTGGCAATCTCGTAGCCCGAGGCGAGCGCGCCATCGGGCACGATCGATGTGGCGAACAGCAGATGCATCTCACCTATCCTTAGGTGCAGCCGGTAGCAAAACGCGGTGAAGCCTTGATTAAATGGCACCGTCAAAGGCCAAAGACCCGGCTTTTCCGACAGCCGGGCGAGAAGGTGATTAACGAAACGTTATCACCGCGATGCTATCGAGGGCGCAAACCCACGCTGCTCAAAAACGGATGATCCCTTTGCCGTCCGACGCTTCTGTATCGATCGCGGGACGGTCGCCGGCGCTCGCCGCCGAGGCCGTCGAGGCGGTGGTGACGCTGCCGACCTTCAAACGGCCGAAGCAGGTGCTGGAAACCCTGGCTTCGCTCAAGGCGCAGCGTACCGGCCGGCGCTTCGCCGTCATCGTCATGGAAAACGAGGCCGAGGCGCGCGAGGGCGCCAAGGCAGCGCTGCCGCTGTTCGAAGGCGGCGAGATGCCTGGCCTGGTGATCATCGCGCATGAGCGCGGCAATTGCAGCGCCTACAATGCCGGTTGGCAGACGGCGATCCTGCAGTTTCCCAACTTCAAGTACCTTCTTGTCATCGACGATGACGAGATTGCCGAGCCGGACTGGCTGGAGCGCATGTGCAAGGCGGCCGAGACGCTTCGCGCCGACATTGTCGGCGGCCCGCAGGTGCCCATTTTCGCCGACCCGAGCCACGGCCGATGGGCCGAGCACCCGGTGTTCGCGCCGCCCTATCGTGAAACCGGCCGCGTGCCGGCGCTCTATTCGTCCGGCAATTTGCTGGTGGGGCGCAACGTGCTCAAGGTAATGGGACCGCCCTTCCTCGATCTCAGGTTCAATTTCATGGGCGGCGGCGATTCCGACTTCCTCAGCCGTTCCGCGCAGAAAAGCTTCGTGCTCGGCTGGTGCGCCGAGGCAAAAGTCAACGAGACCGTGCCGGCCCGGCGCGTCGAGGCCGACTGGATCCGCGCCCGCAGCCTGCGCAATGGCGTGATCTCGACGCTGGTCGAAAAGAAGAAGCGCGCCGGCACGCCGCTTGCCGGCCTCAAAGTTTTCCTGAAAAGCCTGGCGCTGCTCGCGGCCTCACCGCTGCGCGGTGCCATCCGGCTGGCGCGAACCGGTTCGCTGACGAGCGGCCTCTACCCGGTCTATGTCGCGCTCGGCCGAGTGCTTGCCGAATTCGGATATGCCAATGAGCAGTACCGACAGCCTGAGAAGAATTGAGCGCGCGCCGCTCGGCGCCGCCTTCACCAGGGAAGGTGTGGCGACGGCGATCGCCGCGCTCCTGTTCACCGTCATCATGGTCTCGTTCCGGCCTTTCCAGCCGGCGGGCGCGGAACTGACCGGCGAAGGCGGCGACATCGTCAACCAGCTCGGTTTCGGCTCGCTCGGCGCGATCTCCATCTTCTCGCTGCTCGCCTTCGCCGATCCGCGTGTGGTGCGCTCGCTGGTCAGCCCCTCCTGGGCGCTGATGCTGGGCTTCTTCTTCCTGTCGGTGGTGCTCGCCACCGATCCGCCCGCAGCGATGCGCGCCGCCTCCTTCACCATGATCGGCATCATCACCATGGCGACGATCCTGGTGCTGCCGCGCAACGCCGATTCCTTCGCCCGCGTGATCATCTTCACCGCCGTTGTGGTGATCGGCCTTTCCTATATCGGGCTGATCGTCTTTCCGCATGAGGCCCTGCACACCGCCGACTCGCAGGAGCCGGAGCATGCCGGCCTGTGGCGCGGCGTCTTCACGCACAAAAACATCGCCGGGCCGGTGATGGCCTGTTTCAGTTTCGCCGGGCTCTATCTGTTCCGGCGCGGCCACTGGTGGGGTGCCGGCATCTTCTGCGCCGCGATGATCTTCATGCTGCACACCGGCTCCAAGACGACCGCAGGACTGGTGCCGTTCTCGATCATGATCGTCGTGCTGCCCAGCCTCATCGGCATGCGGCTCGGCACGCCGATCCTGTTCGCGCTGGCGATCGTCGCGACCGCGGTCGGCACGCTCGGCATCGTCTTCATCCCGCCGGTGAAGCATCTGGCGGCGATCTATTTCCCCGATCTCACCTATACGGGGCGTACGACGCTTTGGGAGTTCGCCGGCGAGATGCTGGCGAAGAAGCCGTGGACCGGCTACGGCTACGAAAGCTTCTGGGGGACGCCGCTGCTGCTCAACCAGGACCAGCCCTTCGACCGGCCCTGGGATATCCGCACCATCGTGCATGGCCATGACGGTTATCTCGACATCGCCGTGCTGATGGGCATCCCGGCGCTGTGCGTCGCCGTCTACACCTTCCTGATCGCCCCGTTGCGCGATTACATGCGCATCCCGCCGCGCAAGGAGAACATCTTCCTCGGCGACTTTTTCATGATGGTGGTGCTGTTCACGGCACTGAACGGCTTCCTGGAAAGCTTCTTCTTCCATCGCGGCGATCCGGTCTGGCTGTTCTTCGTTCTCGGCGTGCTTGGCCTCAGGCAAGTCTCGCTACGGCCGATCCCGGTTCGCCTGTCGCGATAGAGCGTTTCACCATTTCACCGGAACGGCGAACCCCTCTATCTCCGTCCTGGCGCGATTGCGGGCGGAAAGCCGCTCGCCCTTTCCCCGGAATTGCAGTCAGTCCTGGAACGATCGATCTTCCTCACGCTGGGCTTTTCGCTGGCCGCGCAAGCGTCTAAGGAGAGCCATGCCAAGGAGATTTTGAATGACGATCAGGCTCGTTCTCGCCGGTTGCGGCAATATGGGTTACGCCATGCTTTCGGGCTGGCTGAAGTCCGCAAGGCTCGAGCCGTCGGCGGTGTTCGTGGTCGAGCCCAACTCGGAATTGCGCCAGCGTGCCGAACATCTCGGCTGCCGCGTTTCAGCCGACGCCGCTGCCATTCCGGCCGATGCCGTGCCGGACCTCGTGGTCATCGCGGTAAAGCCGCAGGTGATCCGCGAGGTGACCGCGCAGTACAAGCGCTTCGGCGACGGCAGGACCAGCTTTCTCAGCATTGCCGCCGGCACGCCGATCGCCACCTTCGAGGAAATCCTGGGCGAGCTCGCGCCGGTCATCCGCTGCATGCCGAACACGCCGGCCGCGATCGGCAAGGGCATGATGGTGGTGTTTTCCAATCCGCTGGTCTCCGATGACGTCCGGCGCTTCGTCCTTGAGCTGCTTTCGGCAAGCGGCGTCGTGACGACGATCGACGACGAGGGCCTGATGGACGCGGTGACGGCCGTCTCCGGCTCCGGCCCGGCCTATGTCTTCCACTTCATCGAGGCGCTGACTGTTGCAGCCGAGAAGGCAGGCCTGCCAGCCGAGACCGCCAAGCTTCTCGCCATGCAGACTGTCTTCGGCGCCGCCTCGCTCGCCGCTGAAAGCGACGAGGAGCCGGGCGTGCTGCGTCAGCAGGTGACCAGCCCCAACGGCACGACCGCCGCCGCGCTTGCCGTGCTGATGGGCGGCGACGGCCTGACGAAGCTCGTTACCGAAGCCGTGGAAGCGGCGCGGCTGCGGTCGATAGAGCTCGGGAAGTAACCTCCCAGCCGACCCGACGGACAGCTCAGCTGGCCTGCATCAAGCTTGCCGGATTGCGACTGCCGTTCCGGCCGATCAATTTCCCCAGACAATTGATGCCTTTGCGGTTTGGCCCAAAGGATTGCCGATTGACTTTGTCATAGGCCACCCAGATAAAACTTTCGTTCGCTGACGGAGGCAAATGTTCATTCACTCGACTGAACGTGCTTGCCTCGTCGGCGAGTGGGGAGTGCCTTGGCCGGGAGGGCCGAGGCGTCATTGAGTTGCGGGCATCATTCACGCTTCGAGCCGAAGCCGATGCCCCTGGGGAGGTAGAATGGACACCATACTTGCAGGCTTAAAGGCAGCCATCGACACGCTCGGCGCGACTGTGCTCTTGCCGATCGTCATTTTCATCATCGCCGTGATCCTTGGAGCCAAGGTCAGCAAGGCATTCCGCGCCGCCATCACGATCGGCGTCGCCTTCATCGGCATCAACCTCGTGCTCGGCCTGATGTTCACCTCGATCGGCGACGTGGCCAAGGCGATCGTCACCAACACCGGCATCCATCGCGACATCATCGATGTCGGCTGGCCGTCCGCCGCTGCGATCGCCTTCGGCTCGTCGGTCGGGCTTTGGGTCATCCCGGTCGGAATCCTGGTCAACATCGCGCTTCTGCTCACGCGCATGACACGCACGCTCAATGTCGACGTCTGGAATTTCTGGCATTTCGCCTTTGTCGGCTCCCTGGTGGTCGCTGCCACCAACAATCTGGCCTACGGCATCATCATCGCCGCGCTTGTCGCGGCGCTTGCGCTGCTCTTCGCCGACTGGTCGGCGCGCGCGGTGCAGCAGTTCTACGGCGTGCCCGGCATTTCGGTGCCGCATCTCGCCTCGGCGCAGATCCTGCCAATCGCCATCATCCTCAACTGGATCATGGACCGCATTCCGGGCATCAACCGCATCAACATCAGCACCGAAACCATCGAACGCCGCTTCGGCGTCTTCGGCGAGCCGGTGATACTCGGGCTGATCATCGGCCTGGTGCTCGGCCTGATCGCCTTCTACAACGCCGGCGATCTCGGCACGGTGCTGGCCAAGGTGCTCGGCACCGGCATGACACTGGCGGCGGTTATGCTGCTCCTGCCGCGCATGGTGAAGATCCTGATGGAAGGCCTGCTCCCGGTTTCGGACGCGGCGCAGGAATTCGTGCGCAAGCGCACCGGCGACCGCGAGCTGCTGGTCGGGCTCGACTCCGCTATCCTGATCGGTCACCCCGCCGCGATCTCGTCGTCGCTGATCCTGGTGCCGATCGCGATCATCCTGTCGATCATCCTGCCCGGCAACCGCGTCATCCTGTTCGCCGACCTTGCCGTCATCCCCTTCATCGTCGCGATGACCGCGCCGCTGGTCAGGGGCAATGTCTTCCGCATGGTGGTCATCGGCACGGTGACGCTCGCCGTCGGCTTCTACGTCGCCAACGCGCTGGCGCCGCTTTTCACAAGCGCTGCCGTCGCGTCCGGTTTCAAGCTGCCGGCGGATGCGCTGCAGATCACCTCGGTGGTCGACGGCTTCCTCTGGGTTCCCTATGTGATCATCGAAGCGATCCAGGGGCTCGGCGTGATCGGCATCGTCGTCATCGCGGTGGTCATCGCGGCGCTGTTCCTGTTCTACCGCCGCAATCCGCTCGGCTGGGAGCGCGCGGCAGGCGCCGAGGACGAGCCGGCCGAAGGCACCGCCTGAGCCGGCCCCATCCTGAACTGACAATGGCCCGTGCGCCCGAGCGACACGGCGGGTGCACGGTCCGCATCAATGGAGTAACCCTTGTCGAACGGCCTTATCCAACTCCTGGACCCCGAGGCAGTCGTCCTCGGCTCCGACGCCTCGACCAATGAGGAGATCATCCGCATCCTGGCCTCCAGGCTGGAGGCGTTGGGCTACGTCAAGAGCAGCTACGCCGACGCTGTCGTGCGGCGTGAGATGACGATCCCGACAGGTCTGCCGCTGGAGCGCGCCGACAATGTCGCGGTTCCGCATACCGACCCCGAACATGTGCTGAAGCCGGGTGTCGCGATGGGCACGCTCAAGCGGCCCGTCACCTTCGCCAATATGGAAGATCCCGACGAGAAGCTGCCGGTGGGCCTCGTCTTCCTGCTTGCCATCAATGACAAGGACAAACAGATTGACACGCTGCAGACCGTCATGGCCACCATCCAGAATCCCGCGGCGCTGGATGGCTTGAGGACGGCCAGGACCTTCGACGACGTCCGCGCCATTCTCGGCTGACAAAGGAAAGAACATGTCCAGACAGAAAACCATTCTTTTTGCCTGCGGCACGGGCATCGCGACCTCGACGGCGGTCAATGCAGCGGTGACCGAAGCGATGAAGAAGCGCGGCCTCACCTTTCATGCGCAGCAGGCCAAGGCAACGGAAGTGCCTGGACTGGCCGACAATGTCGATTTCATCGTTGCCACCACACCGATCTCGGCATCCGTGAAAAAGCCGGTGATCAAGGGGCTCCCCTTCCTCACTGGTATCGGCAAGGACAAGGCGCTGGACGAGATTGAGGCGGAGCTGCGCAAATAGAGCAATTCCAGGAAAAGTGTGAGCGGTTAAGTTCGGCGCCTTCGCCGTAACCTTCCGTCCGCGAATTGCGTCAAAACAAAGAGATAGAGCCGGTTCCGCCTGACAGGGCCGGCGAAGCGATCTTCGCTCCGTAGAGCATGTCGTCCTGCAGCCGGCGCAGGGCGTAGAGCCTCGTTGTCCAGTCCGGCGCGGCATTGTCCTCGGTCAACAACTCGCCCTTCTTCACCGGCTTCAGCACCTTGCCGCCTTCGAGCAAGCCGACCGGCACGGCGCGGCTTGCCCGGGCATCGCCAACGGTCATGGTCCAGGAGCGGTAGCAGGTCTCGCCGATGGCATCGAAGGACTCCCCCGCGGCAAGGTCGCGCTTGGCGACCGCGCAGACCTCCGCCACCGGCCTCGGCAGCGGCACCATGTCGGGCTTGCCATGAAGCATGATACGGGCGGCGGTCAGCGGAACCTCCAGAGAAGTCAGGTGATAGGGCCGGAACAGGCCATAATAAGGGCCCTTGCCGACATGGAGATCGTCCATGCGCTCGACGACGCGGGGATGCATCGCCTCGACGATGACGAAGACGCCGGGCGCCACGCCCTTGCCGATCGTGTAGTCGACGACGCCCTTCCTCGACAGGAGACCGCCATCCTCTTTCGGGATCAGCACCTTGGCCAGTTGATCGCGATCGGCCCTGGGGCCATGCATGCCCGGGACATCCGGCACCAGACCGGTGGCGTTGGCGATGGCGCACATCTCGACCATGGTCTTCGAGCCGTCGACAAACTCGACCAGCATGCGCGGGTTCATGTTCCGGCGTGCGGCCTCTTCCCGGTAGTCGTCCGGAACGGCGTCATGGTTGAGCGGATTGTTCTTGCCCTTGCCGGCCGCGACGATGCTTAACCCAAGCGCCGAGGCGAATTCGATCAGTTCCATGCAGCTTGACGGCTCGTCGCCGGCGCCGACGGAGTAGACCACTCCCAGCCGGTCGGCCTGCTGCTTCAGGTAACAGCCGATGGTCACGTCGGCCTCGACATTCATCATCACCAGATGCTTGCCATGTTCCATGGCCATCAGATCGAAATCGGCTGCGACGCCCGGTTTGCCGGTGGCGTCGATGATCACGTCGATCAGCGGATTGGTGACCAGCATCTCGTTCGAGGTGATGGCGATGCGGCCGTCTTCGATCGCCCGGGTGACCTTGGAGGCGGTTTCGGCTTCGGCGGCCATCGCCTCGTCGCCATAGGCGATGCGGATCGCCTCGCGGGCGGTATGCGGGCGCCGCGTGGAAATGGCGGCGATCGAAATGCCCGGCATCAGCATGCCCTGCGTCACCAGATCGGTCCCCATCTCGCCGGAGCCGATGACACCGACGCGCACCGGCCTGCCCTCGGCGGCGCGGCGGGCAAGATCACGGGCAAGCCCGGTCAGGGCGACATTGGTCATGCAAGAAGATCCACTGCTTTTTGATCCGGCTCGCAATACAGGGAACGATCCACGTTTGCCAATCAAACCAGCCCGACATGGCGATTTCTTGCGTATGCTTTGCAAAGCTGGAGCAGATTTCCCGAGAGTTCGTATCTAGCGGCCGCACGATTCGCCATTTGTTTTAGGCCATTAACCATTGCGGCCTGCCTTGAATCGAAAATTCCCGGCCGCAGCGCTCCCGATTTCTGTGCCATTTTTGCTACAGGCTTTGGCCCTAATGCCCGGAATCGCACTTTTGAAGGGTGCCTAACCCAATATGCACTCACATCCTGGAAAAATCTGATAGATACTGCCCGCTAGCTTTGGTGGCAGGCTTGGGCAATAAGCGCCAATAAAAATAAATGGCGCGGGGATAATCACGGGGTAGAAATGACCAGGACGGGTAAAGTGACCGTCGGCTGGCGGTTTGCGCTTGCCATTACGGTGTCGATGCTAGCTTGCGGTAGCGCCAGCGCACTCACACTCAAAGAAGCCGTTGCCGTCGCAGTGGAATCCAATCCGGAGATTGGCCAGGCGATCGAAAACCGCGAAGCGATCGAATTCGAGCTGCGCCAGGCGAAAGGCCTTTATCTTCCGAGCGTCGATCTGGAAGCGTCGACAGGCGTTCGCCGCTTGGACAATGACACACGGCGCGCGCTCGACGAGGATCACAAAGCCCTCTATCCGAACGAGGCCGATCTCACCGTCTCGCAGACGCTTTACGACAGCGGCGCAAGGCGGGCGGAGCTGAACCGCCAGGCCTCGCGGGTCGACGGAGCTTCCTTCCGGGTTCTGGAGCGGTCCGAGTTCATCGGGCTAGCGGTCGTCCAGGATTATCTGGAATATATGCTGCAGGCTTCGATCGTGGCCGAGGCCAAGAAAAACCTTGGCTTCCATCAGTCCATTCTCAGCGACATCAAGCAGGGCATCGCGGGCGGCGCGCTCAACGATGCCGACCGGCAGCAGGCCGAGGAACGCCTTTTTGCCGCCAAGGCACGGATGCAGGAGGCAACCGAAGAACTCGAGGCGGCCAAGATCCGCTTCTTCAAGAATGTCGGCAAGCCGCTGACCAGCCCATCCCGGCCGGCCGATGTCTCGGCCGCCCTGCCGCGGTCGCTGGATGACGCGATCGGGCTTGCCAGGCAGAACAATCCTCGTGTCCACATGGCCAACAGCGATATCGACGCCGCGGCCTCGCTGGTCGATGCGGCGCGGGCAAAATACGGTCCGACGATCTCCGCCGAGGGTGTTGCCCGCGGCGGGTATGATATCGATGGCGATAATGGCGACACCAGCGACCTGCAGGCTCGGGTGGTGCTGCGCTGGAACCTATACCGCGGCGGCATCGACAAGGCCAACGAGCAGGAACAGATCCGCCGCACCAGCGAGCAGCGTCTTGCGCTGCACCAGGTGCTGCGCGAGATCGAGGAAGCCGTCCGCACCTCTTGGGATCGCCGCTTCCGCCAGGCGGATCTCGCAAAGACGCTGCGGCAGCAGGCGGCCACCAACGAAAAGCTCGTCGCTTCCTACCGCGAGCAATTCAAGGTCGGGCAGCGCTCGCTGCTCGATGTGCTCGATGCCCAGAACACGCGCTTCAACACCGCGACACTGGCCGACACGTCGTCCTACGCGTCGCTGTTCGCGGAATACCGGCTGCTGGCCGCAACCGGGGAATTGCTGAAGACGCTCAACATCCAGCCGGCCAAGCAGTCCGCGGCCTACGCTCGTGAGGAATTCGGTGTGCCGGCCACGGCCGATACCGAGACTTATGCGCGCACGCCGTCGGAGCAGAAGAACGATCTGCCGTTCGACATCCTCGCGCCGGTCAGGAAAAAGTAGCCGATGTAAGCATCGATCTCTGTTCCTTCGGGGCGGGTCGTGAACCAGCAACCTCATATCTTGTCGCCCAAGGAGGCCTTCAAAGCCTGCTTCTGCGCTGTTGCGGCCTATCTCGGCAGGCCGAGCGCGGAAACGGTTCTGTTTGCCGGCGTGCCGATTTCGGAGACGCGCATCGAGCCGGATGAAATCCGCCACCTGGCCGAGCGCATCGGACTGGAGGTCCAGGATTTCAGCCATCGCGATTTCCTACGCGGCCGCTTCGATCTCCCGGCCATCGTCTTCCGCGTCAGCCAGTTGCCGGTCGCGCTCCTGGCGGAAATGGACGGCGGGCAATATCTGACGGCGCCCCAGGAAAACGGCCGCACCACGATCGACAGGGCGGAACTCGCCGAGAACTACATCAGCGGCGGCACGTCCTTTTCGATCACCTATGCCAACACGGCTGAAGAGATGACCGTCGGCACAGCCGCGCGGATCGAGAGGCGCCACTGGCTGACCGGCACGATGGGGGCGTTCTGGCGCACCTATTCCAAGGTGGTGCTGTCGGCGGTTTTCATCAATCTCTTGGCGATCGCCTCGCCGATCTTCACCATGAATGTCTACGACCGCATCCTGCCGAACAAGGCGATCTCCACGCTTTGGGTTCTGGCGCTCGGCATCGGCGCGGCCATCCTGTTCGACCTGCTGCTCAAGACGGCCAGGGCGTCGCTGATCGACTATGCCGGACGCAAAGCGGATCTGCGGATATCCTATCTGCTGTTCGAAAAGGTGCTGAATTCCTCGCTTTCGGCTCGGCCCGGATCGACCGGTGAATATGCAAACCGTGTCACGCAATACGAGTTCGTGCGCGAGTTCTTCACCTCGAACACCATCAGCGTCTTCATCGACACGATGTTCGTGTTCGTCTTCCTGGCTGTGATCTATGCCATCGGCGGCTGGTTGGTGATCATACCGGCGCTGGCCTTCGTCATCTCCGTCATCGTCGGGCTGATAACGCAGCGGCGGATCGGCAAGCGGGTCGCGGCCTCGATGAACGAGGCATCGCAGCGCCAGGCCCTGCTGGTCGAATCCATTTCCACGCTGGAGACGATCAAGTCGCTGCGCGCCGAGGCCTACCTGCTGCGCAAATGGGGCGAGCACTCGAAGAACGCGGCCAACACCTCGGAGAAGATCAAGGAGCTCTCAGCGGCGGCGGGCAACATCACCGGCGCCATCCAGCAATTCGTGACGGTTGCCCTGGTTGTGGCCGGCGCCTATGCCTTCTCGGAAGGACAGGTCTCGACGGGCGCCATCATCGGCACGGTGATGCTCGCCGGCCGCGCCGTGGCGCCGCTCGGCCAGATCGCGATCACGCTTGCGCGTTTCCGGCAGGCCATGCTGTCGCTCAGAATCATCAACACGATCATGTCGCAGCCGGAGGACCGCCCCGACACGGTCGGTTTCGTCAACCGGCCGATCCGCAGCGGCGCGCTCGTCTTCAGGAATGTCGGTTTCGCCTATCCCGGCACGGAAAACGAGGTTCTGAGCGGGCTCAACATCACGGTCCGGCCCGGCGAGCGGGTGGGCATCATCGGCCGCATCGGTTCCGGCAAGACCACGATGGGCCGGCTGATCGGCCGGCTTTTCCTGCCGACTTCGGGAGAGCTGCTCATCGACGGCATCGACATCCGCCAATACCACCCGTCGGAGGTGCGCGCCGCGGTCGGCATCGTCGCGCAGGCCGGGGATCTGTTTTCGGGAACCATCAAGGAGAACCTCCTGATGGCGGCGCCGGAAGCGACCGACGAGGAGATCATCGACGCGGCGAAGGCCGCGGGCGTCGACGACTTCGTCTCGCGGCATCCGCGCGGCTACGACATGAATGTCGGCGAGCGCGGCACCAATCTCTCGGGCGGGCAAAGACAATCGGTGGCAATCGCCCGGCTGCTCTTGACGAAGCCGAAGATCGTCTTCCTCGACGAGCCGTCGGGTTCTATGGACCTCGCCTCGGAACGGCAGTTGATCAAGCAGCTCAAGGTGGCGTTCGACCGCAACACGACGCTGATCGTATCGACCCATCGATACAGCATGCTGGAACTTGCCGACCGCCTCATCGTCATTGAGCAAGGCCGCGTCGTCGCCGACGGGCCAAAGGAACAAGTCATCCAGGCACTGCAGAAAGGCAGCGCCTGACCGGAACGCAGACATGCTTGCAAGGAAAGACCGGCCACCTCTTTTCGCCTCGGCGTCCGTCTACATCGTCGGCGCCCTGTTCGTGTGCTTCACGGGCTGGGCATCATTTGCCGAGGTGGACGAGATCGCGCGCGGCGAAGGCAAGGTGATACCCGCCTCGAAGACGCAGGTCATCCAGGCCAGCGAACCCGGCGTCGTGCAGGAGATCGCCGTCCAGATCGGCCAGACCGTCAAGAAGAACGACCTCATCATCCGTCTCGACAATTCGGGCAACACGTCGAGCCTGGGCGAGGAGAAGGCCAAGGCGCGAGCACTGCAGGCACGCATCGCGCGGCTGCAGTTCGAGCAGAGCGGCAATGTCGAAGGGGCCTTCCCCTGCCCAACGGAAATCCAGACGGTCGCGCCGGAAATCTGCGACAACGAGCAAAAGCTGCTCGTCGCGCGCCGCGACAATTTCGAGGTCAAGCTGTCGGTTCTCAAATCGCGCCTCGACCAGCGCGAGAAGGAGCTGGACGAGGCCAATGCCAATTCCGACCGCCTGGCCAAGAGCCTGGCCGTGACCGACCAGGAAGCGGCGCTGGTGGAACCCATGGTCAAGAAGGGCCTGATGGCCAGGACCGAGCAGATCCGCGTCGAGCGTGAGCAGACCGACCTGCACGGACAGCTGGCACTCGCCGGAGAGACCATCAAGAAGACCCAGGCGGCAATCACCGAAGCGCAGCTTCAGGTGAACGAGCTCGGCCTGCAATTGCAGCAGGAGGCGCTGAGCGACCTGACGCAGGCGCTGGCCGACCTTTCCGTCGTCGACGAAACCATCCGCGGCGCCACCGACAAGGTCGCGCGCACCGATATACGTTCGCCGGTCGACGGCATCGTCAACACGCTCGACGTCAACACGCTCGGCGCCTTCGTGCAGCCGGGCGCGGTCGTGGCCGGCATCGTGCCGACATCCGAGACGCTGCTGGTTGAGGCCCGGGTTTCGCCGCGCGACGTCGCCTTCATCCAGCCGAACCAGGAGGCGCTGATCAAGGTCACGGCCTATGATTTCTCGATCTTCGGCGGCATCGAGGGCAAGGTCTCCAACATCACCGCCGACAGTCTCGTCGACCAGAAGACCGGCGAGCCCTATTATCAGGTGCGCGTCGCCACCGAGAAGTCGACGCTGACAAGGAACGGCAAGACCTATTCGATCATCCCCGGCATGATCTGCTCGGTCGACATCAAGACCGGACGCAAGACGATCCTCAACTATCTCTTGAAGCCGATCAACAAGGCGCGTCAGGAGGCGATGAGTGAACGATAGCGCCATGCGCCCGGAGACTCCGCGCGAACGGCTGCTGCCGGCGCTCGCGGCCGAGGATTTCGGCCCGGAATTCCGCGTCGTGGCGCGCGGCGGCGTACGTCGCGGCATCCGGCTCGAGCGCGCCTTCTGGGTGTCGCTGAAGCACATGGCGGAAAGCCGCAAATGCACGATCGGCATGCTGGTCGAGGAGATCGCCGAGCACCATCCCGACCAGGGCAACCTCACCTCGGCGATCCGGGTCGCCTGCATGCGCGGCCTCGCCGAGGAAAGCATGGAACTGCGCAAGCTCGCCTCGATCCGCACGATCAACGCGATCCTGGTCGCCTGCCCCTCGCCCGCCTTCGCGCTGTCGTCGTCAAAGAAAATCCTGGCCTTCAACACGCCGTTCCAGCAACTGGTCAGGCGGCAGTTGCCGAGCGCGCCCGGAGAGGATGGGCGGCAGGATTTGAAGCTGGCGCTCGATCTCAACGTCACCGATATCTTCGCCAGGCTCGACGCCAATGGCGAAACGCCTGTCACCAGCGGCTTCGTCATCGGCGCCGGCGAGCGGCGCTATCGTGGCCAGCTCAGCGCCGTGCGCGCGCCCGTCGCCGAGCCGGAACTTCTGATGGCCTTTGTGTTCAACGGGTAGCGTACCTCAGGAAGAACGCGCAGCGATTTCCTGTGCTTCTGCGTGTCGCGAAAAGGCGACCCGCCCCAGTCTACTGCCTCATATCCGAAGCCACTGACGATTCCGGCGATCCTTCGCCGGGCGCCACCGTCGCGAAGCCGCCGGCGATGTCGGCGATCTGCGCGCCGGACTTGGATCCGTGGATCCAGGCGCGATCGGTGCTGAAGGAATAGAGCGGAACATAGTCGGGCAGGTCGCTGTCGCGCAGGACCGCGTTGCCCAGGCTGTCGAGGATGAAGGCGCCGCTTGCCGTGCTGACCGACAGCACGGCATGGAAGAACTTGCGGCGGCGATCCTGGAGCACCACCAGCGACATGCTCTGCGCCGGAATGCCGGCCCTGAGCAGCGCCGCCATCTTGAGTATGGCGAAGTCCTCGCAATCGCCGGCGCGATGCTCGAGGATTTCCGAAGGCTTTGCCCAATAGTCGAGCTTGCCGTAGACGACGCTGTCCTTGCGATAGGTGATCAGGCGGTTGATGCTTGAGTTGACGAAGGACAGCTTGTCGCGAAAGCCCTTGGCCGCGGCAATGTCGATGATCTCGGAGAAAACAGGGCTCTCGCGATCGCAGGCGCTGCCCGCCGTGCAATCGACAATGGCCTCGTAGACGGGAGCCCAGCGCGCCGCTACGGGGAAGTTGCGCATCGACAACGCGACGGAGCCGAAAACGCCGGGGATGATCGCGGCGGTCTGGATTGGGTCGATCCCGGGATCGGCCTTGGCGCCGGAAAGCGCTTCAACCTCGGCCGCCGGCGCGTAGCCAGCCGAAATGTCCGCGATGCGGTATGCGGCGGCTGGCTGCCAGGGCTGCGGCTGGGCCAGCGGAACGCCGCCGACGCTTGCCGGCGCAACCACCTTTTGCAGGGCCGGTTCCGGACCCGAATTCGCGCTGGCGGATGATGGATTTGCGAAGCCGGCAAGGCCGGCAGCCAGCAAGAGTACCTTGATCCCCGTCATTCCCGGGGCTGCTTTTTGTATTTTCATAACGCCCACCTTTGACTGTTGACGCTACCAATCTTGTCTCAAATTATCGGAAATGAAGGTGGGTAAGTTTCGGCGAATCACGCTATTCTATTTTTCGTCAAATTTTATTCAAATTTATACTTTCATTTACCAAACCAGCGCCGCGCGCCGCGGCCTATCCCGCGCCGCTTAGGATCATGCATAACTGGATATATCATCGCAATTTACCAAGTGTAAAAAATGCGATTCTCTACATATTGGGTTATATGAAATAGATGGAAGGTCTGTTGCAAAGTCCGGGCCCCACATGTCTCTTTCCGGGAAATGCCGGAGGGGCTTGAGCTATGACGACCAATATCGAATTCGACGCCGTTTCAAATTCCTGGGACGAGCACAGCAGCGCCGCTGAAAACCATATCTCGACGGGTGTCCAGGTCGCGCAGGCGACCACCGGCCAGGCGGCGAGCGAGCCCGTGCCGGTCGATGTCGGCAGCGGCGCGCCGGCGCAGGGCGCGGCCAACGCGCCGGCCGCAAACCAGCCGGCAGCCGACGCGAACGCGCCTGCCTCGAACGCCCCAGCCTCCAACGCCGCCCAAGGAAACGCACCGGCCGCAAACGCGCCGGCGACGAATGCCGCGGCCGCGAACGTGCCGCATGAATATCACGCCGAAGCCGGCAATGTCGTGAAGCTCCCGGCCAATGTCTCGATCGACAACATCAAGGTCGACGGACACAATCTGGTGCTGGTGCAGCCCGACGGGTCCGAGATCGTCATCAAGGACGGCGCGCTCAACGTGCCGACCTTCATCCTCGGCGATGTCGAGGTGCCGCGCGTCGCGCTCATCGCCGCGCTCGAGGCCAGCCATGTCGATGTCGCCTTCGGCCCCGACGGCTCGATCTCGGCCGGCGGCAACGGCGCTCCGGGCAGCGCCGGCGGCAATTTCGATCATCCCGCAGGCGGCATTGGCGACGGCTTCGGCCTGTCGGCGCTGCTGCCGCCGACGGCCCTGGCGTTCGGCCAGCCGGAGCATCGCGAATTGTTCCCGGGGTTGCTGCCCGACTCGACGCCGACGATCGGTGACCTGAACCCTGAGACGAGCGGCGGCGATACCATCGTTTATGAAAAAGGCCTGCCGGCGAGCTCCGGCTCGGAAGGCTCGGGCGAACAAGCGGCGCCTGGCCCCGACGGCGACCCCTCCGAACACAACACCGGCACCTTCACCATTAATTCGCCCGACGGCATCGGCTCGGTGAATATCAACGGCCAGGTGATCTCGGGCGCAGCCCTTGGCAACAGCGCCAACGTGAATGTCAACGTCACCACGCCGCTCGGCACGCTGACCATCACCGGCTACGATGCCGCGACCGGTCAGGTGAGTTATACCTACACGCTGGGACATAGCGATCAGCATCCGGACGGCAACGGAACCAATTCCATCTTCGACAACATCACGGTGATCGTCACCGACACTGATGGCGACGTCTCGCTTCCGGGCACGCTCTCGGTCAAGATCGTCGACGACGTGCCGACGGCGCATGACGACAGTGGCACGCAAGCGAGCGAGAATGCCGCCGTGACGGTGAACGTGTTCGCCAACGACGTGCCTAGCGCCGATGGCGTCAACATCGCCGATCCGACGAAGGTGAGCCTGGTGGCGAACTCGCTGACCGGCTCCGGAGCGGTGACCTACAACAATGACGGCACCTTCACCTACACGCCGGCCGCCGGCGAGCAG